>CAIRNC010000318.1 GCA_903879875.1 uncultured Bacteroidota bacterium | reverse complement strand
GCCCAAGGCACCATCTACCCAGACGTGATTGAATCGGTTTCGGTAAATGGACCATCGGCGACTATAAAATCACACCACAATGTGGGCGGCTTGCCTGATTTTATGAAACTAAAAATTGTAGAACCCTTGCGCATGTTGTTTAAAGATGAGGTGCGTAGAGTAGGAGCAACGCTGGGAATTGACCCCGAATTATTGGGTCGCCATCCGTTTCCAGGTCCTGGACTTTCCATTCGAATTTTAGGAGATATAACTCCAGAAAAAGTGGCTATCTTGCAAGAAGTAGATGCCGTGTTTATAGAAGGTTTAAAATCGTGGGGATTGTATGATAAAGTTTGGCAGGCGGGAGCTATTTTGTTACCTGTAAACAGCGTAGGCGTTATGGGTGACGAGCGTACGTATGAAAAAGTGGTTGCCTTGCGAGCCGTAGAATCTACTGACGGAATGACTGCCGATTGGGTACATTTGCCTTATGAATTTTTGATGAAAATATCCAATGATATTATTAATAAAGTGAAAGGGGTAAATCGTGTGGTGTACGACATCAGCTCCAAACCGCCCGCAACGATAGAGTGGGAATAGATAATTTTGAATTATAAATTAGTAGTTTTGACGGATTAATAAAACGAACATGAAAATTCGTGACTAATACCAAAAAATATTTAGCCACAGATTAAAAGAATTTACACAGATTAATAGTATAAAAATGGGATTACTTAAATTGAATCCGTGGAATCTTTTTAATCTGTGGCAAAAAAAAATATAGTTCGCTTAGCAGACAGTCATTATAATGAATGACTTACAACGAATGACTTTTAATAGATTTAGCAATAATAATAAAGCAAGTATGAAACATTTTTTAGCAATTTTAACTTTGGTTTTCTTGATGTCATTTACGATAAAGGCACAAGATAAAATCACGAAACACACGGTTGCCAAAGGCGAAACCATTTCTCAAATTGCCCAAAAATACAAGATAACTCCTTTAGATATCTATAGATTAAATCCGGATGCTCAAAACGGTCTAAAACCCGAAATGGTTTTGTTAATTCAGAGCAATAAAGAGGCTAAAACATTGGCTACAGTTGCTAAGACAATTGTTGAAACGAATGGTATTGCTAAAAAAGAAACAGTTGCTAAAAGCAATGAAAAGGCTGAAAAAGAATCAAAATCATCTTTTAAACTTCATGTTGTTTATCCAAAAGAAACCCTAACTAGTATTGCAAAAACATACAATTGTAGTGTTGAAGCTATAGAAAAAGCTAATCCAGATCTTGCAATAAACGGTTTGAAAATGGGTAGCACAATTAAAATTCCTGAGAAATCGGTTGTTGTGTCAAATGAAGTAAAACCAATCACAAAAACAACAGTAAAAGCTCCTGTTAGCACCGTTGATAAAACGGATAAGAAGAGCAAAGAAATACAATATCACCAAGTTGAAGCTAAAGAAACGAAGTATTCTATTGCTAAATTGTATGGAATCAGCATTCAAGAATTAGAAACGGCCAATCCTGAAATTATAGGTGGATTACAGATGGGTTTTCGATTGAAAATTGTTGGTGGAAATGCTAAAAAAGAACCAACAAACCCTGCAGAAAAAACGGTAGAAGTAGCAAAAGAAATTGTACAACCTAAAAAAGCGGATTTTATTAGTTATGAAGTAAAGCCAAAAGAAACATTATATAGTTTGACTAAGAAATTTGGAATGAATCAAGAAAAATTGATGCAATTGAATCCCGAATTGAAGGAAGGAGTCAAAGAAGGAATGACATTGAAATTGCCATCGAATGTAATTATTAATGAACCAATTATAAAAAATGCCTCCGATTTTTCTAAAACAATATCCAAGCAAAACAGAAAACAATTGGTTATGCTTTTGCCTTTTAATATTTCTAAAATAGAAAGCGATTCTTTAACTTCGATTACATCAAGGCTTAAAACTGATAAGTTTTTGAACATGACATTGGACTTTTATTCAGGAGCTTTGATGGCAATAGATTCTGCTAAAACGTTAGGATTAAATGTTGATGTAAAGATTTTTGATTCTCAAGAAACGAAAACTACATCTAATATTGACAATGTTATTCAACAAAACAATGTTAAAAATGCCAATGTGGTGATTGGTCCTTTTTATCAAGCCAATGTTGAAAAAACAGCTGAATTATTAAGCAAAAATAAAGTTCCGGTAATTTCGCCACTGTCTAAAGAAAACAATAAATCGTTTGCCAATTTATTGCAATCAATGCCTTCAACAGAAACGGCAAAGAACGCTATGTTTGACTATTTAAGTGCTAAAAACGGGAATTACATTGCCATTATTGACAGTAAAAAAGCCGCCAGTAAACAAAATTTTGTTCAAAACCACAAAGAATTCAAGTTGGTTTCCTTGAATGAGAAAAATGCAGTAATCAGTGACAGTATTGTCAAAAAGTTGGTGAAAAACAAAATGAATTATGTAGTTTTAGATTCAGAAAAGACAGGAACAATTCTAGGAACAATCAATAGTTTAATCGCTTTATTGCCAACCTATCAAATTCAATTGGCTATTTTAGAAAAAAACAACACCCTTGATTTTGAAGAAATTGCTTTAGACAAATTAGTAAAATTGAATATGTTATATCCTTCTTTTACTAGAGACAACGAAACTCCAGAAGGCATCACTTTTGACAAAAATTATAAAGAAAAAAACAAAATATTTCCTAACTCGTATGCTACTCGCGGTTTCGATATTACTTTTGACACCCTTTTGCGATTGGCGCAAGAAAAAAGTTTTCTTGAAACGATAGAAAATGATGCCACCGAACAAGTGGAAAGTAAATTTGATTATGAAAGTAAAAATGCGGGAACTTATGCCAACAAAGGCATTTATATCTTGTATTACGATACCGATTTGTCAGTTAAAATAGCTAAATAATAATTTATGACATCAAAAATCACCTATTTAGGAGCATTGAGAACTTCATCCATTCATTTGCAATCAGGCTCCGAAATTGTTTCGGATGCGCCATTGGACAACAATGGAAAAGGGGAAGCTTTTTCGCCTACCGATACTGTTGCCAATGCCTTAGGAAGTTGTATGTTTACGGTTATGGGTATCAAAGCAAACGAAATGAATGTTGATCTTTCAAATTCTACTGCCGAAATCACTAAGATTATGGCTGCTGAACCCAGACGAATTTCAGAAATTCATATTACTTTTAAGATGCAACTTTCAGCTGACGAAAAAACAAAAACGATATTAGAACGAACCGCTATGACTTGCCCCGTTTATTATAGTTTGCATCCTGATATTAAAAAAGTAATAACTTTCAATTGGAAATAAATTTAAAATTATGTTTAAAAACCCTTTTTCATTCAATGGTCGTATAAGAAGACTCGAATTTGGTTTGAGTTATATTATTTATTTTGCATTTTATGCATTAATTCTACTTCTAAATGATGCTCTTGATAATTCTGGATATGCGTTATTTTTATTCTTACCCGTTTTATGGTTTCTTTTTGCTCAAGGAGCAAAAAGGTGTCATGATAGAAACAATTCAGGATTTTACTTATTGATTCCGTTTTATGTATTTTGGATGCTTTTTGCAGAGAGTGATTTTGGCATCAACGATTATGGATTAAATCCTAAAGGCGAAGGCAATAGTAATGAAATTGACGAAATTGGTCAAGTGGAGCAATAGCAAAAATTAGAATTATTCACAACTTCATTTTAAGGATTATGAAATTAAATGCCCTATAGTAAAGTTATGGATAATCAACAAAAATTGCTCATAAAATTGGCGCATACCAAAATGCCTTTCGGGAAATACGAAGGGTATTTTCTTATCGATTTACCTGAATATTATGTCGTTTGGTACAGTAATAAAGGTTTTCCAAAAGGGCAATTAGGAGAACAATTACAGCTCGTTTATGAACTTAAATTAAATGGATTAGAAGAGTTAATTCGCAATATTAAAAAGCAATATCCAAAACCCATTTAATTTGTAAATAGGGAAATAGTACAATTTGAAAATTACTTTTAAAACGACCTCTTTTTCCATTTTCAAATTTCCAAATTATCTCATTTTCAAATGGATTTTTATCCATTTTTAATTGTACTTTTGCCACGTTTTTGAACTAACTACATCAAACAACTACAACAAATACAAAAACAATGAACCAAACAAAATATATTTTTGTAACAGGCGGTGTAACTTCTTCTTTAGGGAAAGGGATTATTGCTGCTTCATTGGCAAAATTACTACAAGCAAGAGGCTATCGAACTACGATTCAAAAGTTTGATCCTTATATTAATGTGGATCCAGGAACTTTAAATCCTTACGAACATGGTGAATGTTATGTTACGGATGATGGAGCAGAAACGGATTTGGATTTAGGACATTACGAACGTTTTTTGAATGTTCCCACTTCACAAGCGAATAATGTGACTACAGGAAGAGTGTATCTTTCCGTAATTGAAAAGGAACGAAGAGGCGAATTTCTAGGAAAAACGGTTCAGGTTGTACCTCATATTACTAATGAAATAAAAGAAAGAATGCAGTTGCTTGGAAATTCAGGTAACTTTGATATTGTAATTACTGAAATTGGTGGAACAGTAGGAGATATTGAATCGTTGCCCTATATTGAATCCGTTCGTCAATTGATTTGGGAATTGGGTGAAAATAACGGTTTAGTGATTCATTTAACTTTGGTTCCTTATTTGGCTGCAGCTGGAGAATTAAAGACAAAACCCACACAACATTCCGTTAAAACATTAATGGAAAGTGGTATAAAAGCGGATATTTTAGTTTGTAGAACCGAACACGAATTGTCAGATGAATTGCGCCAAAAATTAGCTCTTTTTTGCAATGTAAAACGCGAAGCAGTAATTCAATCTATTGATGCATCAACCATTTATGAAGTGCCCAATTTGATGTTGGAAGAAGGATTAGATGTGGTGGCTTTAAAAAAATTGGCATTACCTCAAAAATCAACTCCTGATTTAAAACAATGGAATACCTTTTTGCACCGTTTGAAAAACCCAAAACACACCGTAAACATTGGTTTAATAGGTAAATATGTGGAATTACAAGATTCTTACAAGTCCATTTTAGAAGCCTTTATACATGCTGGTGCTGCCAATGAAACCAAAGTAAATTTGGTGTCCATTCATTCCGAATATTTGGATGCGTCTAATATAAAAGAAAAGCTAAAAGACTTAGACGGAATTCTTGTGGCTCCAGGTTTTGGAGGTCGAGGTATAGAAGGGAAAATAGAAGCTGTTCGTTATGCAAGAGAAAATAACATTCCTTTTTTCGGAATTTGTTTGGGTATGCAAATGGCAGTTATAGAATATTCTAGAAACATTTTAGGATTGAAAGATGCTAATTCTACAGAGATGGATGAAGGTACTTCGCACCCAGTTATAGATTTGATGGAAGGGCAAAAAACCATCACTGATAAAGGGGGAACTATGCGTCTTGGCGCATGGAAATGTGAAATTAAAGAAGGCAGTTTAGCACACAAAATTTACGGAAAAACAAGTATTTTAGAGCGCCATCGTCACCGTTATGAATTCAATGGCGAATATCTAGAAGTAATAGAAAAAGCAGGATTAAAAGCCTCTGGAGTTAATCCAGACACAGGATTAGTGGAAATTGTAGAAATAGAAAATCATCCGTTTTTTATAGGTGTGCAATACCATCCGGAATATAAAAGTACGGTTGCCAATCCGCATCCGATTTTTGTTAGTTTTGTAGCCGCAACAGTTCAAGCAAAGAAAAACAATTAAATAATAAACAATGCGTTTCGCTTGAGTACCTAACTTAAGCAAAAAATTAAAATTAAAATGGAAGAAAAAAAATTAGACCTGAATACAATAATTGGATTTGTATTGATTTTTGGAATTTTGATATGGATTATGTATCAAAATCAACCCACTCAAAAAGAGTTGAATGAAAAAGCCAAGCAAGAACAAGTAAAAACAGTTGATAAAGCACAAGAAGTTAAAACACAAGAAATTGCTGCTACTACAATTGATTCAACGGTTAGTGATTCGGCTCAAACGGCAAAACTAAAAGGAGTTTTAGGTAATTTTGCTTATTCCGCTACACTTCCTTCTGCCAAAGAAAATTTTACAACAATTCAAAATCAATTAGTTATTCTTAAAATCGCCAACAAAGGAGGCTACATTGTTGATGCGCAATTGAAAAAATTTAAAAGGTCCAACAAAAAGGACTCCAAAGAATTGGTGGCACTTATTAAAGATAACAATGCCAATTTGAATATCAAATTACAAACGCAAGACAACCACAGTCTGGATACTAAAAACTTATTTTTTGAGCCTACTTTAACCAATTCAGGTGAAGATAAAATTTTGACTATGCGTTTGAAAGCAGGACCAAATTCCTATTTGGAATACAAATATGTTTTGAAAGCAAACGATTATATGTTGGATTTTGACATTTCTTCAAAAGGGCTAAATAACATTGTCAATACTTCTAAACCATTGGATTTAGAATGGAGTATGAAGACGTTGAAAAACGAAAGAAGTGTTTCTTATGAAAATCGTTATGTAGAGTTGCGATATGATCAAGATGGAAAAAAAGATTATTTAGGTTTAGGTAATGACGTAACTGAAACCGTGAATAAAGTTTCTTATATCGGATTCAAACAACATCTTTTTACCTCTATTTTAGTAACTGATAAACCTTTTGAAAAAGCGGAATTGTATTCAAATAATTTGGTTGCTGATGATAAAATAGATACACTATTCACCAAACAATTTAAATCTAAAGTGCCTTTGGCTTCACAAAATGGTGAAATCAATCAAAAAATGCACTGGTATTATGGACCAACAGATTACAAAACATTAAACGCATATAACAAAAATTTAGAAGATATTGTGCCTTTAGGTTGGGGTATTTTTGGTTGGATAAACCGATATATGTTTATTCCACTTTATGGATTTTTGAGTATGTTTATTTCTCAAGGCTGGGCTATTATTTTATTCACCATTTTAATAAAATTAGCGATGTCACCAATGACATACAAATCATTTTTATCACAAGCAAAAATGAAAGTATTGCGACCAGAAATTGCTGAATTGGGTGAAAAATTCCAAAAAGATCCAATGAAAAAACAACAAGAAACCATGAAATTATACAACAAAGCTGGAGTAAATCCGATGGCGGGTTGTGTGCCAGCGCTGTTACAAATGCCTGTTTTCTATGCGTTATTTCAATTTTTCCCATCGTTAGTAAGTCTTCGACACCAAGGGTTTCTTTGGGCTGATGATTTAGCTTCTTTTGATTCGGTTTTAAAATTACCGTTCCACATTCCGGGTTATGGTAGCCATGTAAGTTTGTTTCCAATATTAGCTTCAATAGCCATCTTTTTCTATATGAAAATGACCACTGGCGACCAACAAATGGCAGCTCCACAACAAGAAGGTATGCCAGATATGGGTAAAATCATGAAAGTGATGATTTATGTTTCGCCATTAATGATGTTATTTTTCTTTAATAGCAATGGCTCAGGATTGAGTTTGTATTATTTTATTTCTAATGTATTGACCATAGGAATCATGTTAGTTATCAAAAATTATATCGTTGACGACGCTAAAATCCATGCTCAAATTCAAGAAAATAAATTAAAAGAACCTAAAAAACAAGGCAAGTTCCAACGAAAACTTCAAGAAGTAATGGAACAAGCAGAAGCGCAAAAAGCTTTAGATAAAAAGAAATAATAGTTATGCTAATCAAAAAAAAGAGGCTGTCTCCATTGGGACAGCCTCTTTTTTTATCTATGTACAGAAGTTTATTTACAAAACCCCAAGTTCTTTCATGCAGGCTTTCATCATTTGATAGGTTCTTTCGATATCATTGTCCAACCCAATCGAAAAGCGAATCAAACCATCCGTCAGTCCCATTTCAGCTTGTTCTTCTAACGGAATTTCACTCGAAGTTGAAGTTCCCGGTGCGCTGAACAAGGTTTTATAAAAACCTAAGCTTACTGCCAAATAACCTAAATTTCGTTCTTGCATTAATTCCATCAACTCATTGGCTTTATCCAAAGTGCCCACATCTAAAGTCATCATTCCTCCAAAACCATATTCTGGATTGATCATTTTGGCATATACTTCATGACTTGGATGGCTTTTTAATCCCGGGTAAACCGTTTTCAAACCGTCTTTTTCAAACCGTTCGGCTAAATAGAGTGCGTTATGACTGTGTTGTTTCATTCGGATATGAAGCGTGCGTAAATTTTTCATTACACTAGCCGAACGTAAACTGTCCATAGTTGGACCAAGAAGCATACTGGCTCCCGAATTTACATTCTTTAATGAATTAATAAATTCTTGTGAGGCACAAGTAACACCACCTACAGTGTCGCTGCTTCCGTTGATGTATTTGGTTAAACTATGAATTACAATATCGGCTCCCAATCGAGCTGGTGATACGGATAATGGCGAAAAAGTATTATCGACCACCAATTTCAAATCATGCTTGATAGCAATTTTTGCCAATCCAGCTATATCCGCTACTTCCAACAAAGGATTACTTACGGTTTCACAATATAAAACCTTGGTATTTGGTGTAATAGCCGCCTCAACTACATCAAGTTTTGTAATGTCAACAAAGGTTGTTTTGATGCCAAAACGAGGTGTAAAATTTTTCAAGAAAGCATAAGTTCCACCATAAATAGTTCTACTCGAAACGATATGATCACCGTTGCCACACAATTGCATCAACGTTGGCGTAATAGCACCCATTCCTGATGCTGAAACGTTAGCACTTTCTGTCCCTTCCATAGCCGCAAGCGCTTTGTCCAAATACAAATTACTAGGCGAGGAGTGACGGGAATACAAATAGCACCCTTCGGCATTGCCTTCAAAAGTGTCGAACATGGTTTTTGCCGAAAGAAAAGTATAGGTTGAGGAATCAGAAATAGAAGGATTTACACCTCCAAATTCACCAAAATATTGCAAATCTTGAATGTTGTCTGCGGGATTAAAATTTTTCATAATTATTTTTTTTTGAAGCTTTTTCCAGCTATTCGTTTCAATCTTTTCTTTTTTAAAGAAAAAAAGAAAAGGATTTTCACTGCTATCTGGGCTAGGCAGTTGATTTTAAATTAATACTCCTCAAAAAAACAAATTATAGGAATGAAACACAATAGTTCTCTGTTATTTTAGATTTTATTTCTAAACATAGTTATATTTGTAGTTTATATTTCATTAATTTTTATCGTTATTATCATTTTGCTGAACTTTTTAAACAGTTAACTTATGAATCTGGATGCCATTGACAAAAAATTATTAAAACTGGTTCAAGCCGATAGTAAAAAAACGACCAAAGAATTGTCTTTGAAACTCAACTTGTCGGTAACAGCCGTTTATGAGCGCATCAAAAAATTAGAACGGGAAGGAATTATTGATAAATATGTAGTATTGCTCAACCGTTCTAAAGTCGAAAAAGGGTTTGTGGTTTTTTGTCATCTCAAATTGATTCAACATACTCGAGAATTTCTAACCAAATTTGAAAGCCAAGTCATACAACTGCATGAAGTTTTAGAATGCCATCATGTGAGTGGCGATTACGATTATATTCTGAAAATTGTTGTAAAAGATATGGAAGCTTATCGCGAATTTTTAGTCACAAAACTCACCACTTTAGAGCACATTGGGAGTACTCACAGCACGTTTATGATTAGCGAGGTAAAATATACCACGGCAATAGAATTGTAATTTTAAGATGCTTTTTCTCTATTTTTTTAGAATTAAATATTTATTGGCAGCTAACGAAATACTACTGGATAAAGTAACCGCAGTATTCGTAAGCGCATCCGTATAACTGCCTTGCAATGATGGTGGAATGCTATAAAATTTTGGAATCGAACGGGTGTTTACCATAACCACAACAGATTCGTTTGCTAGTTTTTTTTCAAAAACACAAATATTAGGATCTGGATAAGTTGAAAGAATACCCGTTTTGGAAGCTGCCGAAGTATTATAAAATTGCAACATATTTTTATAAGCCAAAAGCATGTCAGAATTATTGTTCCAATTGATTGTTGCATTGTTACTGTAGGATGTTGTGCCAACTTCTTGTCCAGAATATAAAAGTGGTACCCCTTGCAAAAATATCGTAATCGCCGATGCTGCCAAAGCACCGTTTTTACTTCCGAAAACACTCATTGGTGTTGCTATATTGGATTCGTCATGATTGGTGGTGAATCGAAGTTTTCTTTTACCAACAGGCACTGCGGCATTTTCATTACTATTGGAAGTGAAAAGGGTTTGTGTATTTTGATTTGATGAAAATACATTCTTTAAAGCAGTCATATAATCCCAAGAAAAATTCATTTGAAAACCAGCATTAAAATGATCGGCTCTACTTCCTTCGGCCAATAGGATTAAATGTTTGTTCGGAATTGCATTTAGCGAAGTCAAGGCTTGTTGCCAAAAATCAAAAGGAACGTAATCGGCAGCATCACATCGATAACCGTCAATATTTGCATTGATTACCCAGTATTTCATAGCGTCAATCATAGCCAATCGCATTTCGGTATTACTGAAGTTCAAGTCGGCAACATCATTCCAGTTAGTTCCTGCAGGGCTAATGATAGCCCCGCTAGTATTATGGGTGTACCATGATGGATTACTCATCCATACATTATCCCACGAGGTATGATTGGCTACCCAATCCAACAATACAGCTATATTTTTTTCATGGGCTTTGGTTACAAGCAATTTTAAATCTTCAAGCGTTCCCATACTCGGGTTTACAGCGGTATAGTTTCTCACACAATAAGGAGAACCAAAAGAATTCG
>CAIRNC010000317.1 GCA_903879875.1 uncultured Bacteroidota bacterium | reverse complement strand
TTGATGGATTTGGATTTACACTAACGGGTGGAAGTGCCGAAGTAATCAATAGCTTAAGCGCTAGTAAAAAACAAGAACTGTTACAAGATTTGTTTGGTTCCAATGAAAATGCTATAGCGATAAGCTATTTAAGGATTAGTATAGGTGCCTCTGATTTGAATGCCACTCCTTTTTCTTATAATGATCAAATGAATGTCTTGTTAACTAATTTTAGCTTAACTCCCGATATGACCCATTTGATTCCCGTTTTAAAAGAAATTTTACTAATCAATCCCAATATTAAAATAATGGCTGTGCCGTGGTCGGCTCCCGCATGGATGAAGGATAACAACAGCACTATCGGAGGCAGTTTAAAAACACAATATTTTTCTGTTTATGCAAAATATTTTGTAAAATACATTCAAGCGATGCAAGCTCAAGGTATTACAATTGATGCTGTATGCCCTCAAAATGAACCTTTGAATCCCAATAATAATCCGAGTATGTACATGTCGGCACAAGATCAAACCAATTTTATTAAAAATAATTTAGGTCCTGCTTTTCAAACCGCTAACATTACTACAAAAATTGTAATTTTCGACCACAATTGTGATACACCTGAATATCCTATTGCCGTTTTAAACGATGCTGTTGCAAATCCGTATATAAATGGTTCTGCCTTTCATTTATATGGAGGCGATATCAGTGCATTAACAACGGTTCACGATGCTTTCCCTTCAAAAAATGTTTATTTTACAGAACAATGGACTTCATCAACTGGAGATTTTGGAGGCGATTTGAAATGGCATTCTAAAAATGTAGTTATTGGTTCCATGCGAAATTGGAGTAAAAATGCTTTGGAATGGAATTTAGCCAATGACGCTTCTTTTGGACCACACACTCCTGGCGGTTGCACACAATGCAAAGGCGCTATTACTATTACTGGGACTAGCAGTTATACAAAAAATGTAAGCTATTATATTATTGCTCATGCTTCTAAATTCGTGCCTACAGGTTCAATTAGAATTGCAAGCACCGAGTCGGGCTATTTAAGCACGGCTGCCTTTAAAACACCAACGGGTAAAAAAGTTTTATTAGTTGAAAATGATGGTTCAACCACACAAAATTTTAATATAAAATACAATGGAAAATGGGTTACTACTTCTTTAGTTGGAGGTGCGGTAGCAACATTTACATGGTAAAATACAATGTTAGTTAAACAGCAACAATTTTCTCATGATTTTAATTTAATTATAATGAAAAAAATAATCATAGCACTTTCAATATTGACAACGACTTCAATGTTTTCACAAATGAAAAAACCGGCAAACTCCAACAATGTTTCAAACTCAAGTAAATCGGTAACCGTTTTTACCTCTGCAGACAGTACTAATTTTAGGTTGTCACAAACCAATGTTTTGTCGTTTTCAGAATTAAAGCAACCCTTAGAAACACAAACTTGTATTTTTGTAAACCCTAGCAAAACTCACCAGACTTTCCTCGGAATTGGTGGCGCTATAACAGATGCTAGTGCAGAAGTTTTCGCAAAATTACCAGCAAACAAACAACAAGAATTCTTAAACGCTTATTATTCCAAAGACAAAGGAATTGGTTATTCGTTGATTAGAACCAACATTCACAGTTGCGATTTTAGTTCTGAAAGTTATACTTATGTACAAGAAAATGATGCCGAATTAAAAACATTTTCTATTGCTCACGATAGGAAATACCGAATTCCTTTAATCAAAAAAGCAATGGAAACTGCAGGCGGAAAAATTTCACTTTTTGCAAGTCCTTGGAGCCCTCCAGCTTTTATGAAAGACACTAAAAACATACTTAAAGGCGGAAAATTATTGCCAGAATATTATCAATCTTGGGCGAATTATTATGTGAAATTTATCAATAGTTACCAACAAGAAGGAATTCCTGTTTGGGGATTGACTGTTCAAAACGAGCCAATGGCAACCCAAAAATGGGAATCTTGTATTTATTCTGCTGAAGACGAAAGAGATTTCTTGAAAAATTATCTAGGGCCAACGCTCAAAAAAGCAGGATTAGGAGACAAAAAAATTACAGTTTGGGACCACAATCGCGATTTAATTTCACAAAGAGCGAGTACCATTCTCGATGATGCTGAAGCCAATAAATATGTTTGGGGGATTGGATTTCATTGGTATGAAAACTGGAGTGGTGGCGACATGATGTTTGATAATGTAGGCAAAGTCCACGAAATGTATCCCGATAAAAACCTACTTTTTACAGAAGGTTGTGTCGAAAGTTTCAATGCCGAAAAATACCAACTTTGGAAAAATGGCGAACGTTACGGTCGTTCAATGATTAATGATTTCAACAATGGAACAGTGGGTTGGACTGATTGGAACATTCTTTTGGACGAAAACGGCGGACCTAATCATGTGGGAAATTTCTGTTTTGCACCCATACATGCCGATACAAAAAGTGGAGAATTGATTTATACACCATCCTATTATTTCATCGGGCATTTCTCTAAATTTATTGAAAAAGGTGCCAAAAGAATCAGCAGTGTAGCCAGTAGAAGCCAACTTTTAACTACTTCTTTTTTGAACAAAGATGGAAAAATCATCACTGTTGTAATGAACCAAAGCAGCAAAAAGGTTACTTATAATTTGTGTGTTGGAACCAAATCAACTGAAATTTCAATTCAGCCACACGCCATACAAACATTAGTATATTAATTCTATAAAGAATTTGCATTATGAAAAACAGAAAGAGCACGATTCCTATTTTTTTACTTACGACTTTATGGAGTCTCTTTTTTACGTTTAGTGCAAATGGACAATTATTGACAGTTAGTGGAAAAAAAACTTTCAATAGCACGACCAATCAAGAAGTTGTTTTGAATGCTATGGATTTTGGAAACTGGATGATAATGGAAGGCTACATGATGAATTCTGTCAATCAAGCACCCGATCAACACACTTGGAAACAGAAATTAACTACCTTGATTGGAAGCACCAACACAGATGCTTTTTATAATGCTTGGCTCACTAATTTTGTAACGCTAGCCGACATTCAACAAATCAAGGCTTGGGGTTTTAATGCCGTTCGACTGCCCATTCATTATGAATATTTTGTAAATTCGGGTTTGCCTGATGTATGGAATCCACAAGGATTTGCTGTTTTGAATAACATTATTTCCTGGTGCAGTGCCGAGGGCATTTATGTTATTATAGATTTGCATGCAGCGCCTGGCGGTCAAAGTGCCAATAATATTAGTGATTACGATAGTACAAAACCTTCACTTTGGGAAAGTGCCGCCAACAAAACCAAAACGATTGAATTGTGGAAAAAATTATCTGAAACCTACAAACTCGAACCATGGGTGGCAGGCTATGATTTGCTCAACGAACCGGCTTGGAATTTGCCAAATGGAACCGATTTACGCAATCTTTATAACGGAATAACCAATGTAATTCGAGCGAATGGCGACAATCACATCCTTTTTGTTGAAGGAAATTGGTATGCCAACGATTTTACTGGCTTAACCCCAGCTTGGGATGCCAATATGGTTTATTCTTTTCACAAATATTGGTCTGCTGCTACAACACAAGAAATCAAATGGATAACTGACTTCCGAAACGCACAAAACCGACCAATATGGTGCGGGGAACATGGAGAAAACAGCAACGATCATTTTACCGAAATTGTAGAAACCTTCAATGCCAACAATATTGGTTTTTCGTGGTGGCCAATGAAAAAATTTGTAAGTATCAATGATTTTGCTAATGCCCAATGGCCAGCGGGCTATCAAAATTTACTTAATTATTTGGGAGGAACCAATCCAACTCTAAATCCTACTATTGCTTTAAATACACTTATGCAATTGACCGAAAACATAAAATTGGCCAACTGCACGCTCCAATCCGAAGTGATTCGTTCAGTAACAACACAACCCGGAAATAGAGATACAACTCCCTTTACTTACAACACAATTCCAGGAACACTTTACACTTCAAATTACGACCAAGGCATGAATGGTTATGCCTATTTAGATCGCGGTTGGCAAGATGTAAAAGGAACTACAGGCAATGACTCGGGTTGGAACAATGGTTGGGCATATCGAAATAACGGGGTGGATATTTCTACAACAACCGATGGAATGTCCAATGGTTATACCGTCGGATGGTTTACGATTGGTGAATGGATGAAATATACAGTAAATGTTATTGCTGCGGGCACTTATACCCTGACATTTCGTGTGACAAATGGGAACGCTACAGCAGGAACCATGCAGATTCAAAATGCTGATGGCACCGAAATTTTAGCAACCGTAAGCATTCCGCCTACTGGAGGTTGGGGAAATTGGCAAACGGTAACCACAACAGGTGTATTTGCCACAACGGGTACTCAAGCCATAAGAATAGCAAATACATCGGGCGAGTTTAATGTAAGCGCAGTAAATTTTGTTTATTTGAATCCAAGTACTCCAGCAGTTAATCCCGTAATTCCAATTACATATACTATTTATTTGAAAGGAAACAACAGCAATTATGTGACTTTTTCGGGAGCAATTAGTTTAATGACTTGTACAAGCACAACACTAAGTAATAACGAAAAATTTACCGTGTACGATGCCGGAAATGGGCTTGTAGCGTTAAAAGGAAGTAATAACAATTATGTCAGTTTAAACCCAACATCTCAACTTTTGAATTGTAATTCAGCTACGATTGGGAATTATCAAAAATTCACTTTAAATGATTTAAGCGGTGCTTATACTTTAAAGGGATATAATGATTTATATATTTCATCAGAAAATGGCGCAACCACGGGCATTACTTGTAACAGAACCGCACCACAAGGATGGGAATATTTCAATTGGGGCATTACAGGAACGGTAACTATTTTGAATGTTACTCCGTTTGAAAACAATAAAAATAGGGTTGAGGTTTTTCCAAATCCTGCTGAAAATACGATAACCGTTCGTTCGTTGACGTTAGATAGTGTTACTATATCCATCTATGATACCCTCGGTAGAGCGGTAATTAATACAACTGGAGTCGGTACACAATACAATATCGACATCAATATTTTACCAACAGGAACCTATCTTATGAAAATTACTGGAAAAGACCATAATGTAACCATTAAATTTATAAAAAAATGAGCCATTGGGAACAACTATTGAATCTGGAACTCATTTCCAAAAACAACCAAAACAACAATTATTTTCAATTTTGAATGCCGATTAAAGTTTCAACTTTGCAGCATCCAATTTCAACATTAGTATATTAATTTATGAGAAAAATCGTTCTTAATTTTCTATTATTTGCCTTTTCAGCAACTTGTTTTTCACAACAAAAAACCATTGACCAAAGGGTGAATGATTTGCTAAAGAAAATGACTATTGAAGAAAAAATAGGTCAACTCAATCAATATTCAGGCGACAATACAGCAACAGGTCCAATTACAATAAACCCAAACAAACAAAAAGAAATTAAAGAAGGGTTGTTGGGCTCAATGCTCAACGTTATTGGCACCACTTATACGCGACAATATCAAGAATTAGCCATGCAATCGCGTTTGAAAATTCCATTGTTGTTTGGTCAAGATGTCATTCACGGATACAAAACTACTTTTCCAATTCCATTAGCTGAAGCCGCAAGTTGGGATTTAGAGTCCATGCAACTCACTGCAAAAATTTCTGCAACAGAAGCTGCGGCAAGTGGAATTCATTGGACTTTTGCCCCTATGGTTGATATTGCAAGAGATCCAAGATGGGGAAGAGTGATGGAAGGAGCTGGCGAAGATACTTATTTGGGATGCAAAATTGCAACGGCACGAGTGAAAGGTTTTCAATGTGAAAAATTAGGAAATATTGATGCTGTAATGGCTTGTGCTAAACATTTTGTAGCCTATGGAGCGGTACTTGCAGGCCGCGAATACAACTCAGTTGATATGAGTGATAGAATGCTTTGGGAAACCTATTTACCTCCTTTTAAAGCGGCGCTTGATGCGGGAGCAGCAACTTTCATGAATTCTTTTAATGATTTAAATGGAATTCCTGCAACTGGAAACAAATACATTCAAAGGGATATTTTAAAAGGGAAATGGGGTTTTAAAGGATTTGTCATTTCGGATTGGGGTTCTATTGGTGAAATGAAAATGCATGGATATGTAAAAGACAGCAAAGAGGCAGCACTTGCAGCAATAACCGCAGGTAGTGACATGGACATGGAAAGCAATGCGTATCGAGATAATTTAGCACAATTGGTCAAAGAAAAGAAAATTGATATCGCGCTTATTGACGAAGCTGTAAAACGCGTACTTCGTAAAAAATTTGAATTAGGATTGTTTGATGATCCCTTTAAATTCTGCAATCCCGAAAGAGAAAAAGCAGCTTTAAACAATCCAGAACATACAAAAGTTGCAAGAGAATCAGCTACTAAAAGCATTGTTCTACTTAAAAACTCTCCCACTCCTTCGGGAAGGGCTGGGGAGGGGATTTTACCCATTTCTAAAGACACTAAAACCATTGCCTTTATTGGGCCTATGGTAAAATTGAAACGTGCCAATCATGGCTTTTGGTCAATGGATTTAAAAAATATAGATTCGACATATATCGTTTCCCAATGGGAAGGATTAGAAAACAAAGTAGGCAAAAACACAAAACTTTTGTATGCCAAAGGTTGCGATGTAACCTCTCCTAACAAAGACGGTTTTGCTGAAGCAATCGCTATTGCCAACCAAGCCGATGTGGTAATTTTAAGTATTGGAGAACGTTGGAACATGAGCGGAGAAGCAAAAAGCCGAAGTAATATTCACCTTCCAGGCGTTCAAGAAGATTTAGTAAAAGCCATTCAAGCTACCGGAAAACCAGTTGTTGTATTAATAAATGCGGGGCGGCCTTTAGTTTTCAATTGGACAGCCGATAATGTTCCTGCAATTTTATATACATGGTGGTTGGGTAGCGAAGCTGGAAATGCTATCGCCGATGTTTTATTTGGAGATTACAATCCTTCTGGGAAACTGCCAATGACATTTCCTAGAGAAGAAGGGCAAATCCCTATTTATTACAATCATTTCAACACGGGAAGGCCTTCTATAAATAATGATAAACAATACAAATCAGCATATATCGATTTGCCAAACAGTCCGAAATTTCCATTTGGTTATGGGTTAAGTTATACCACTTTTGGTTATTCGGATTTGAAATTGTCTAAAAAGAAAATCAAAAACAATGACATTATTACTGTTACAGTAACAATAACTAATACCGGAAAATATTCGGGTGAAGAAGTGGTACAATTGTATTTGAGAGACAGAGTAGGTTCGGTGGTACGACCAGTGAAAGAATTGAAAGATTTTCAAAAGATAAAATTAGCAGTGGGCGAATCCAAAACCTTAACATTTATCATTGACAACAGTAAATTATCTTTTTATAATAACAAATTGGAATACCATTCAGAACCGGGTGATTTTGATTTGATGATTGGTTCTTCTTCTGAGGATATTCGTTTAACCGATAGTTTTGAATTAATAAAATAAATTGTGAAAAGAAAAATAGTCCTTGCTTTTATGCTTCTAGTTATTGGAAATCAAGCTCAATCTCAAGTTACTGTTGCGAAAATATTTTCAGACAATATGGTTTTGCAACGAAATGGCTTAATTCCTATTTGGGGAACGGCTAAAGCGAATGAGAAAATCACAGTACTTTTTCACAACCAATCCAAGCTTACAAAAGCGGATAAAAACGGAAATTGGACAATTCGTTTAGATAATGAACTTGCGGGAGGGCCATACAATCTTATCATTAAAGGAAAGCAAACCATTGAAATCAAAAATGTGCTCGTAGGTGAAGTTTGGTTGTGTAGCGGGCAATCCAATATGGAATGGTCGGTTGGGCAATCTGATAATGCTAAAAATGAAATAGCCGATGCTGAAAATTATCCAAATATTAGACATATAAAAATTGAAAAAACAATCAATTCAATTCCGAATAAGGATTTAAAAAACAGCAATTGGACAGTCTGCAATGCTACAAATGTGCCAGATTATACGGGGATTGGTTATTTTTTTGCTAAAGAGTTATACAACAAACTTCAAGTGCCAATTGGAATAATAAATTCGTCTTGGGGCGGCACCAATATTGAAACTTGGATAAGTAGAGATGCTTTTGAAAACAGTAATGAATATGCCGAAATGATTGCAGGAATGCCTAAAATCAGCATTGATTCACTCGTAAATATAAAAGCACGAGCAGCAAATGCAAGAATAGAAAAAATTCAAAATTCTAAAGTATTAAAAGAAAATTTTGAGGGTTTTGCAGCATTAAATTTTAATGATACAAATTGGCCAAAGAGCAATCAACCTCAGATTTGGGAAGAACAAGAATTAGGAGAATTTGATGGTGTAGTTTGGTTGCGCAAACATTTCAACCTTTCAGAAAAAGAAGCCATTCAAAATGCAATACTAGAATTAGGTCCTGTTGACGATGAAGATATAACATATATCAATGGCATTAAAATAGGCGAAAACAAAAGTTGGGATACCAAAAGAATTTATAAAATTCCTTCTGGAATCCTAAAACAAGGAGACAATTGTATTGCAATTAGAATAGTGGATAACGGTGGAGGAGGAGGACTTTATGGAGATGCCAAAGAATTGAAATTACAATTAGATAAAAATGATATTTCACTTGCGGGCGAATGGAAATACCAAGTAGAAAGTATAAAAGGAGGCGTATATCAAAATGATTATCCATCCTTAGCTTACAACGCCATGATACATCCTATAATTCCTTTTGCAATGCAAGGCGTGTTATGGTACCAAGGCGAATCGAATGCACCAAGAGCCTATCAATATCGAACAGCTTTCCCATTACTAATCAACGATTGGCGTCAAAAATGGAATCAACCAAAGTTGCCTTTCTATTTTGTACAATTGGCTTCTTTTACCACTTCTGGAAACAGTAATGAAGGTTGTGGTTGGGCAGAATTACGCGAAGCACAAACGCAAACACTACAATTACCTAATACCGCAATGGTTGTAAGCACCGATTTGGTGGTCAATCCTAAAGACATACATCCAACCAACAAGCTAGATGTCGGTAAAAGATTTGCTGCATTGGCTTTAAATAATTTATATAACACGCCCACAATTTGCAATGGACCAAGTTATAAGTCAATTGAGATTGATGCACAATCCATAATTGTTTCATTCGACAATATAGGTTCGGGATTATTTACTCCTGATAAATACGGCTATGTTAAAGGATTTGAAATTGCTGGAAATGATAAAAAGTTTTATTTCGCCAAAGCCATTATAAAAGACAATAAAGTAGTGCTTTCCAACGAAAAGGTAACCCATCCAATTGCCGTTCGTTACAGTTGGATTGGCGATGCAACAGAGAGTAATTTGTTTAATAAAGAAGGATTTCCTGCCGTTCCATTCCGAACAGACGATTGGAAAACCGTTACTAAAGAAGCAAAATACAGAATTGAAAAGATTCAATAAAAATGAGAATTCTTATCCTCTTTTTTTTATTTACAACCACATTTGGGCTTTCACAAGAATTAATTACCAATGTTCCCAATAGAGTGACGACTTCCTTAAACGGCGAGTGGAATTATATTGTAGATCAATATGAAACAGGCTATTATAGTTTTCATCGTGATGCTTATGACCAACAAAACGGCGTGCATAATGCAGCATATTACAACAATTATCACGCCCAGAATAAACAGGAATTAGTGGAATATGATTTTGATAAATCACCAACAATAACTATTCCTGGAGATTGGAATTCGCAAAAAGACTACCTTTTTTATTACGAAGGAACGGTCTGGTTTAAAAAATCATTTGACTATGATGTAAAAGAAAATAAACGTCTTTTCGTTTATTTTGGAGCTGTCAATTACAAGGCTGAGGTTTACCTTAACGGAAAAAAACTCGGTGTTCATGAAGGAGGCTTCACGCCATTCAATTTTGAAGTTTCTTCCATTATTAAAGCAAAAAATAATTTTTTAGTTGTAAAAGTGGACAACGTGCGTCGCAAAGAAGGTGTGCCAACGCTTAACACAGACTGGTTTAATTATGGTGGAATCACACGCGATGTTGTGTTGATTGAAGAGCCAAAATCATTCATTCAGGATTACTTCATTCAACTAAAAAAAGAAGAAGAAAACACGATTTCTGGGTTTGTAAAGATTAATAATTTTTATAAAAATGACGAATTTGTCACAATCAAAATCCCAGAACTCAAAATTAATTTCAAAGGAAAAATGGGTACTTATGGAAAAGTAAACTTTGAAATTGTCAATAAAAAAATTCAATATTGGTCGCCAGAAAATCCCAAATTATATGAGGTTTTCGTAGCGCATAATAATCATATTCTCAAAGACAACATCGGTTTTAGAACCATAGCAACCAAGGATTCAAAAATTATTTTAAATGGCAAACCCATTTTTCTGCGGGGTATTTCTATTCACGAAGAAAATGCCAAAGGAGGCCGTGCTAATACCGAATCTGATGCATTAAGATTGTTGACTTGGGCAAAGGAATTGGGGTGTAATTATGTGCGATTGGCACATTATCCGCACAATGAAAATATGGTGCGGTTGGCAGATAAAATTGGTTTGATGGTTTGGGAAGAAATTCCGGTTTATTGGACGGTTGATTTCACCAATTTGGGAACCTATAAAAATGCCGAAAATCAATTGGTCGAAATGATTGGCCGTGACAAAAACAGATGCGCCACAATTATTTGGTCAATGGCAAACGAAACACCGATTTCGGAGGCAAGAAATACGTTTATCAATAATTTGAATACCAAAGCAAGAACTTTGGATAATACTCGTTTGATAAGTGCCGCTTTACTGACCAAAAGTGATAAACTAAATAGCTATGTTGATGATGTAATTGCCGAAAAGCTTGACATTGTTGCGTTCAATGAATATTTGGGTTGGTATGGTGGAAATCTGGAAGATGCTGAAAAGATACAATGGACTTCAAAATACAACAAACCCGTTGTAGTTTCAGAATTTGGAGGCGATGCCAAACAAGGATTACATGGACTAAAAAACGAGCGTTGGACCGAAGAATTTCAAGAATATTTATACATTCAAAACCTCAAAATGATTGAGAAAATTCCAAATATTTCGGGTTTAAGCCCTTGGATTTTGGTTGATTTTCGTTCGCCAAGACGTTTGCTTCCAGAAATTCAGGATGGATACAATCGAAAAGGATTGATTTCTAATGACGGAAATAAAAAGAAAGCCTTTTTTGTATTAAAAGATTTTTACGAAAAGCATAAACCAGCAAAATAGCCTTAGATTTATTCTCTAAAACCAACCTAATGAAATTTACTTTTTTTGAATGATATCCAAGTCTTCAAAAGCTTTGTTTAAAAAAAATGAACAATGCAAACTTTTTAAATACTATTTTTGGATTGGAGCATAGCTATTTTTAAGTAATTAAACAGGAAGACATGTTATTTAGTAAAAGAAAATGAAAACTATAGGTGACGGTCTTCTTTTCTTGCAAAGTGATTGATAATCATAACTACATTTCTACGGTAGGTTTTAGAAAATGGCAATTGCGTTTTGCTGTTTTTTAGATAACAAGCATTGTTAGACATGTGAATTCTAGCAATGTATTTCATATTGACAATGTAACTTTTATGGATACGCA
>CAIRNC010000316.1 GCA_903879875.1 uncultured Bacteroidota bacterium | reverse complement strand
GGTCAGCCAATTCCAGATGGACTTGCTGCTATTAACATGGCAGATGTAGCCTCTGTAGAAGTATTAAAAGATGCTGCATCTGCAGCAATTTACGGATCTAGAGGAGCAAGTGGAGTTATTTTAATAACTACAAAAAGTGGTAAATCCGACAAAGTAAAATATAGTTTTAAAGTAACTTCAGGTGTAAAAAGTGATTATAAAAGATATGATCTACTTAATACTTCAGAATACATTCAACTTTTGTTTAATGAACAAGCCATAAGAAACACCGATCCTGCAATACAAGCTGAAGGAATTTTAAACCCAAATGCTTTAAACATGTACTATCAAGGAAGCGGTACTAAAGTTAATAATTTGATAGCTGCCTATATTGTAGAACAAACAATGCTTGGTGGTAATGGATACAATTATCAAGATGAAGTTTTGAGAAAAGCTAATTTCAAAAACATCCAATTAAGTGCTTCCGGCGGAACTAAAAGCATGAAGTATTTTATTTCAGCAGGTTATCAGGGCGAACAAGGAATTATGTTGAAGAGTAATTTCGATAAGTTAAATTTTAGAACAAAACTGGATTTAGAGTTAAGCAAAAGAGTCAAACTGAGTGTTAACTTAAATCCATCCTATCAAAGTAAAGAGTCTCCTTCTGAAAATTTAACTAATTTCTGGAGATATCCAAGTTGGTTGCCTGCATATCATAATGATTTAACTGCAGCATTTGTTAATCAAAACCCACAGTGGGCGGGAATCCAACCTGGAGACTTTGCTCAACCGAGACATTTTTTAAATTTAAATTATAACCCAACTTATCCAGATGGATCCCAATTGTTAATGCCCGATGGCAACCCTTATTGGTTAATTGGTGGAGCACAAACTACTTCTGTACTTGGTGGAAATCCATTTAACTCATCTCAAAACAACCCAATGTCCTCTTTATTAATGCATGATATAAATGCTAAATCCTATGGATTACAAACTGGGGCAACCTTAAGTATAAATTTACTTCCTGGATTGGATTTTAAAACTATGGGAACTTTATACATGAAATACGATACTAAAAAAGATTGGGCAGATAAAAATGCTGATGCTGACGGATTACTTAGTAAAGGCATATATTCTTATAATTCTTACATCGATTTATTGTCTGAAAACACGTTGAATTATAAAAAAGAATTTGACAATCATTCTTGGGATATAGTTGCTGGATATACAGCTCAAAAAACCATTAGTGAATCAAGTCAAACTACAGGATTAGGATATCCAAGTAATGATATTAACACCTTAAATAACGCCCTTTATATAGATAAATCAGGGACTTATGGTTACAAAAACCAAATAGGATTATTGTCCTATTTAGGAAGGGTAAACTACGCTTTTAAAAACAAGTATCTACTTTCTGCTAGTTATCGTGCAGATGGAAGTTCCTATTTTGGTCCTGGACATAAATGGGGTTCTTTTCCTGCTGCATCCATCGGATGGGCTGCTAAAAAAGAATCTTTTTTGAGTAATGTTAATTGGTTAAGCAAATTAACGTTTAGAACCAGTTATGGAGTCTCTGGAAATAACCGTATTTTAAATTATGGTTTTCAAAATTTACTACATAATGCCGATTATTCTTTCGGACCATCTAACGGATCTCCTTCTTCAGGACAAGCGCAAACTTCTACCATTTCGTCTAATAGTGATATAACTTGGGAGAGTACTTATCAAACTAATTTTGGTGTGGATTTATCAATTCTTAAAAACCGTATTAATATAACTATTGACACATATAGATCTTATACGGATAAGCTTTTATTACAGCAAGCGCAAATGGCGTTTACAGGTGTACCGCAAACATGGAATAACATTGGAAGTCTCGATAATAAAGGTTTTGAAATTGAATTAAGTTCGACAAATATCAATACTAATGCTTTCAAATGGACTACTTCGGCTAATTTATCTCATACTGAAAATAAAATTAGAGAATTAGGAAATGAAGCCTATTTGCAAAACTATGGCGAAAGAACCGAAATTTACAAAAGTATCGTTGGAGGTCCACTAATTCAATTTTATGGTTATAAAACGGATGGAGTTTGGATTTCTCAAGCCGAAATTAATGCTTCTGGATTAGTTTCTAATCTTCCGTCTGCCTTTAAACCTGGAGGTTTAAAATTGGTTGATGTTAATGGTGATGGTGTTCTTGATACTAATGACAGAACTATTATTGGGAATCCTTATCCAGATTTTACTTGGGGATTAACAAACACTTTTAACTATAAAGATTTCGATTTTAGTTTTACATGGCAAGGTGTTCAAGGCGGTGATGTCATAAATGGAGATTCAAACTATAGTGAAACAAGATCTAGAAACTTAAGTTATATGTCTAATCGTTGGTTAAGTCCTGCTAATCCTGGAGACGGAAGAACCCCTTATGAAGATATAGGATTCAACTGGATGCTAACCGATTATGTAGTGGAAGATGCTTCCTATTTTTCGCTAAGAGACATAAGCTTAGGATATAAATTACCAGAAAAGTTTGCGAAACAAATTGGATTATCTTCTTTACGATTGTACACCACAGCTCAAAATGTATATTTTCATTTTGCTAGTGGTTACCGAGGAATAAATCCAGAAGGTCGTTCTTCATCTGGCCCTTATTCATCAGCATTAATTGGCGGATACCAAAGAGGAAGTTTTCCTATGACCAAAACATTTGCATTTGGAATTGACATTAATTTTTAATCTATAATTATGAAAAATTTATTAAAATATATAAGCATTAGTATTGTATTAATAACTTTCGGCTGTTCTGATATTATTGATTTAAAATCAGAATCAAATATTAGTGCAGATAATTTTTATGCCAATTATTCAGACTTACAAATTGGTTTAACTAGTTGTTATAAAGGGATGCAAGCGCCATTATCGGAAGAATGGGCTATGACTGAACTTCGTGGTGACAACTCTACTATGGATTCAGGAACAAGTACTTCTACAGTTAAACATGATTTAATTTTTTTAGATCAGTTTTATACACCTACTACTCACCAAGGAGTTTATAATTATTGGCTTAAAACTTATAATAACATAAGAAACACTAATATTATATTGAATGCTACAGGAGCTAATTATAATCAAACAACTGGAGCATTAGAATATACACCAGTTTCAATTCCCGTAACTGTAGCACAATGTAAAAGTATTGCTGCTGAAGCTTCATTTATAAGAGCGTATCACTATTTTAATTTAGTGCGTTTATTCGGTGGAGTATTTTTAATTCATGAACCAGTATCTGCAGAGGAGGCTAAAACAATAAATCGTTCAGCAGTTAATGATATTTACAAACTTATTGAAGCTGATTTGATAAATGCAAAAGATTATGGAAGCACTACAGCATATTCAGCAAATTCTCAAGATTTAGGTCATGCTAACAAATGGGCAGCCGAAGCATTATTAGCAAAGGTGTATTTAACTCTTAATAGAAAAGCAGAGGCAGCTGTTTTATTACAAGATGTCATTAATAATTCTGGATACAGCTTGCAATCTAGTTATGCCAATGTATTTTCTGTAAACAACGAAATGAATTCAGAAATTCTTTTTGCTATCCGTTTTAAAGGTGGTGGTTTAGGAATGGGAAATCCATTGCCAAATAACTTTGCGCCTACTAATAGTGGTAATGCAGTTATAAATGGAGATGGAGATGGATATAATAATCCAATGTTAGAAATTGTAAAATCTTCTTCTTCCTACACTAACTATATTGACCCATCCACGATAAGATATGCAACTAATATTGGTCTATATTCAACAAGTAGCTATTATGTGAAAAAATTTATTTCACCAACAATAATAGCTTACGACGCCGAAAATGATTGGCCTGTAATACGATTCGCAGATGTTCTACTAATGAAAGCAGAGGCAGATGGAAATACCGCATCTAGTTTAGGATACATTAATCAAGTTCGATCAAGAGCTGGGTTAGCTGATCTAACTTCTATTAATGTTAGTACTACTGCAAATTTTGAAAAAGCTTTAGCTTTAGAAAGAAGATGGGAATTTGCTTTTGAAAATCAACGTTGGTTTGACATCATGCGATTTAATACAACTATGACTTCTTTATCTGCACCAACAGATGAATTCCCTAATTTAAAAATTCAAGGTGCTGAATATGTAATGAAAAAACATTTGAAAAACATGTATTCTAAAGTGTATTTAGGCTTTACCGTATTGCCAATCACACAAAGTCAATTGCTTTCAAATGCCAATCCCGATCGCTTTTTACTGCCAATTCCGCAATATGAAATTGACACTAATTCATTTATAACTATACCACAAAATCCTAGTTATTAATACTATATCTAAAAACAGTGTATAAGTTTTATATACTGTTTTTTTAATTTGATAAACAAAAAAATACTATAATGTCTTCATCCTACCAAACAAGATATGCTTCTAGCCCACAAGCGGTAAAGCAATACGACACCAAACAATTACGTGCCGAATTTTTAATTGACAATTTAATGGAATTAGGGAAATTAAATATTACCTACTCCCATTATGATAGATATATTGCAGGTTCTGCGGTTCCCTTAGAGCCACTTACTTTAGAAACAATTGATCCTCTAAAATCATCTTATTTTCTTGAAAGAAGAGAATTAGGCATCATAAATGTTGGTGGAAATGGAACTGTTGTTGCAGATGGAGTAATTTATGAATTGGGTTTCAAAGATGCCTTATATATTGGAAGTGGCAATAAAGAAGTAATTTTCAAAAGTGATGACTTTTTAAATCCAGCTAAATTTTATTTAAATTCTGCTCCAGCACATACTAATTATCCTAATAAAAAAGTAGGACTTGCTGAAGCGAATAAATTACAATTAGGATCTATGGAAACTGCAAACCACAGAACTGTGAACCAAATGATAATTGGTGGCATTGTAACCACTTGTCAGTTACAAATGGGAATGACCGAATTAAAGACGGGAAGCGTTTGGAACACTATGCCAGCTCATGTTCATGATCGAAGAATGGAAGTGTATTTCTATTTAGATATTCCAGAAAATCAAGCGGTATGCCATTTTATGGGGCAACCTCAAGAAACACGACATATATGGATGAACAACCACCAAGCAGTCATTTCACCTCCATGGTCCATACATGCTGGTGCAGGAACATCCAATTATACTTTTATTTGGGGAATGGCAGGAGAAAATCTTGATTATGGCGATATGGATGTTTGTAAAATAACTGATTTAAGATAATATGGGAATTTCATTATTTGATTTAACTGGTAAAATTGCCCTTGTTACTGGAAGTACTCATGGTTTGGGAATGGCAATGGCAAAAGGTTTAGGTCATGCAGGAGCCACAATTATTGTGAATGGAAATTCATCACAACCTAAAATCGATGAAGCTTTGATGGAATTTAAAAAAGAAGGCATCATTGCTTTTGGATATAAATTTAATGTTGCTGATGAAACTGAAGTCATTGCAGCAATAGCTAAAATTGAAAACGAAGTTGGAGCTATAGATATTCTAATTAATAATGCCGGAATCATAAAGAGAATTCCATTAATTGAAATGGAAGTATCCGAATTTAAGGAAGTAATAGATATTGATTTAGTGAGCCCTTTTATAGTTTCTAAACATGTTGCAAAGGGAATGATAGCAAGACAGCAAGGGAAAATAATCAACATTTGCTCCATGATGAGTGAATTAGGTAGAAATGGAGTAGGGGCTTATGCTGCTGCAAAGGGAGGACTTAAAATGCTCACCAAAAATATGGCAACAGAGTGGGCAAAATACAATGTGCAAGTTAACGGAATTGGTCCTGGCTATTTTGCTACAACACAAACATCCCCTATTCGAGTAGATGGTCATCCGTTTAATGAATTTATTATCAATAGAACGCCATCGGCCAAATGGGGAAATCCAGATGATTTATCGGGTGCGGCTATATTTCTTTCTTCTAAAGCAAGTGATTTTGTAAATGGACATATTCTTTATGTTGATGGTGGAATTTTAGCTACAATTGGAAAACCTTCAAATGAAAATTAATATGAAAATCACAAATGGAATAGCAGTTTTATTGCTTTCGAGCACCTTATTTTCATATGCTCAAAAGGCAAAGGTTGTCACTATTTCTAATCCATTGAAAATTGACAGAGCATTTGAAACTGTTGAAATAGCTAAAAAAGCGTTAGGTTTAAAATCTTCCGATGAATTAGAAAAATACGGTATTAGAGAGGTAGGAACTACTACTTTTTTTATTTCCCAATGTGTGGACGAAAATGGAGATGGAGTTTCAGATGTGCTTTTATTTCAACCGAAAATCAAAGCTTCCGCCTCTAAAAAATATGAGCTTGTACTAAACAATGATACGAAAACTAAAGAATCAGTTGCGTATTGTTATTCAAGATTTGTTCCGGAACGAACAGACGATTATGCCTGGGAAAATAATAAAGTTGCTTTTAGAACGTATGGTCCTGTAGCTCAAAAAATGGTAGAAGACAAAGTGAAAGGAGGCACATTAACAAGTGGAATTGACGCTTGGTTGAAAAGAGTGGAGTATCCAATTTTGAATAAATGGTACGAAAAATATACCACTGGAACGGGAACATATCACAAAGATACGGGTGAAGGTTTGGACAACTTTCACGTTGGTGATAGTCGCGGAATTGGAGGTGTAGCAATTAAAATAGACACTTCTTATTACTATTCTAAGAACTTTATTTCTTGGAAAACCATTACCACTGGACCTATCAGAACCAGTTTTGTTTTAACCTATGCTGATTGGGATGCAGCTGGCAATAAAATCACAGAAGTAAAACACATCAGCTTGGATTATGGTAGTTTTCTGTCGAGATTTGATATTGCAGTTTCAGGAACCAATTCCATTTCAACAGGTATTACATTGCACAATAACGATGGAAAAACAGAAGGAAATCTGAAAGCAGGTTGGATTGATTATTGGCAACCTATCGACGATTCTGAGTTAGGCACTGGGATTGTATTTCCTAAAAATGCCGCTATTAGTTTTGAAAAATACATAGTTGCAAAAAAAGATTTATGTAATTTATACGTTAACCTTAAAGTAAAAGAGAATAAAGTGTTTTATTACACTGGTTTCGGATGGAAAAAGCAAGGGGAGTTTACAACTAAAGAAGCTTGGGAAAACTATTTGGGTCAATATGCCACAAAAATCAATAGTCCACTCGTTGTTAAGATTAAATAATAACAACACAAAATAATAGAATCAGTTAATAATATATTCTACCAATTTTCACTCCTTATTTTGTGAAAATTGGTTTATTTTATTCCCAATCATCTGTTCTAAAAGAGGAAGCTGGTAGCATATTATTATCATATAAAGTACCTACAAACCAATTGTACCAGCCATAACGAACGGATACTGGCACTTTAACATCTGCACTTGAAACTTTTATTTGTTTGTGACCAATAATTTCAGCTTTTGCAGGATAAAATATTTTGTCTTCACCCGCTATTTCAAAACAACTTATTGCTGTTTCAGTTGAAAATATTCCAGTTTCTGCATTGTCAAAGTTTAAAAACAAAGCACCTTCTTTCTCGGTCATTGATTTATAAACAGGGCCTGTACAATCAACGTCTTTCATTCCGTAGGTTTTGTTCAAAGCAAGGAATAATAAGCGTTCCGCAACTTCTTTTTTTCTTGGAGGATGAATTGTTGCGTCTGAACCAATATCAGATAGCACTGCCATTCCTGAATTTGGAATTACTTCTAAAACTTTAAGTTGCGTTTCTCTAAGGTATTGCGAATTGCTCTTATCGATGTATTTATTTGGTGCAATCTGAACATAATAGAACGGAAAATCACCAATTTTCCATTGCTTACGCCAATCCTTTACCATTTCAGGTAACAACTTTTGATATATTTTTGGTTCGTCTCGATTTGTTTCTCCTTGATACCAAATTGCCCCTTTAATTGTATAAGAAGTTATCGGATTTATCATCGCATTAAAAATTGCTGAAGGAATTCTTTTGTACTTTTCGGTGGTATCTTTTTTTACTTTATTTACTTCTAAAAAGGGAGTTACCGCTTCTTTGCTCATCCAAGGTTGAATGCGTGTTCCTCCCCAAGAAGTCATAATTAGACCAACAGGGACATCTAAAATTGCTTGCAATTGTTTTCCATAAAAATAGGCAACTGCACTAAAATCTTTTGAAGTTTCTGGAGAGGCTATTTCCCATTTTTTATAATTACTTACAGAATCTAAAGGCGTTGGCGAACCATTTTCAGTAATGGAAAACAATCTTAAATTGGTGTTTTTTGACGTTGCAACAGACAAATTTCCTTCAAATGTAGGTTGTCCAGTATATCCTTTTAAAGGCATTCTCATATTGGATTGACCAGAACAAATCCAAACTTCTCCAAATAATATATTATCTAAGTTGATATTTGATTGACTACTTTTCAGTTGAATAGCTTGTGGCTCCTTGCTTAAAGTGGTTTTTATTGCAATTTCCCAACGACCATTTTCAGGAGTTGTAATTTTTAATTTATCTAAAATCCAACTGGCTTTGATACTGATTTTTTCTCTAGGTGATGCCCAACCCCAAATTTTCACAGTAGTATTTCGTTGCAGCACCATATTGGATGCAATTATACTTGGTAGTTTTATTTTTGAAAATGTTGTAGTCGTATTAAAAAATAATAAAACAGTAAGAAATGCGATTATTGAATTTTTCATGATTTTATTTTTTAATAATTTTAATACATACAGATTGTAGTTGGGTAGTATTAAATTGAATAAAATACAACCCTGCATTTAAAAATGAAAGATCAATTTCATTTGATAATTTGGTTTTTTCAAGCAATAGTTTTCCTGTTATATCAAACAATTGTAAACTATCGAATTGATTTAATATTTCAGATGAAAGCGCTAATTTATCAATAATTGGGTTTTGTAAAGTAGCAAATATTGCAGCATTTGAATTAGAATTTACATTTAAAGTAGTTACTTCTTCAATGCTAAAATCTGAAAAACGAACGGCTTCATCACGCAAGTTTACAATATCATTTAAACTTCTATAAATACCCCATTTAGGACGGATAAACGTATTGTCAGGACGAATAGTTTCAATATTAGAATTACTGTAGGATAACAAAACAGTACCGTCGCTGTGTTTTTTTAGCGTTATCGAATAGGTACCTGAACTTCCCACTTGTATCATTTCTTCTGCATCAACCCATATTCCTTCAAATGGCAATAAATCCACAATGCTTAATTTATCTGTTGAAGAATTTGCATTGGCAACATAGATTAATTCTAATTTATTTGGCGTTCCTAATCTTGGTGTTAATGTAAAAAGTGGACTGCTATCATCGCCATCAACTGCCTTTATTTGATGTAAATGGGTAAAATTAGCCGAAGGCTTAAATCCATTTTGAATTTTAAATCGCCATTTGTAAATAATATTTTCACCTAAAGTTCCTTTTAAATTATCGGGTGATGCCGCATAGGTTTTAATTTCAACTCTTTGCCTATCTGTTAATGTTGGATCAACAGGTTCATTATCTAATAAAGCGTGCGAATAAAATTCGAAAACATATTTATTTAACTCCGAATCTAAAACCTCTGCGATATGTCTTCCAGATGACCAAGGATGGTATAAATCTGGTGCTTCTACAGCGCTTACCCCATTTCCTGGAGCTAAAAAACTGGTAATTCTCTCGTACGTATTTCCGGGCCCATTTGCATTTAAAATAACTTGCGAATTGGAAATATTAAAACTAATAAAAAATAAAATTGCTGCTTTTTTCACTTTTATTTATTTAAATACAATCAATTTACTCTTCTTTAATAGAAAATTCATTAAATCGAACCGCTTCGTCTCTTAAATCTTCCTTTTTTTTAAGGCTTCTATAAATGCCCCATTTTGGTCTTATAAAATCATTATCTGGTCTAATGGTCATTAAGTCGTTACTGCAAAACGACAGCAATTCTTCGCCATTTTTCACTTTTTTAATCGTAATGGAATAGGTTCCGTTGGCACCAATTTTTATTTTTTCTGTAATTTCAACCCAAACGCCTTCAAATTCAGAAAGATTGGAACTTGCAACAGTTGTTTCATTATTATGAATTACTATCAGTTGATTGATTTTACTTTTTCGAGCTGTTAAGGTAAAAAGGGGTAAATCTTGAGCGCCACCAACAGCTTTGATTTGATGTAAATGAGTGAAATTTGTTGAAGGTTGAAATCCTTTTGGAAGTTTGAATTTCCATCTGTAAGTAACTGTTTCACCTAGAGTTCCTTTCAGATTATCTGGTGATGGTTCGTAGGTTTTAATTTCTACACGTTGGCGATCAAGTTTTTCACAACGGTCATTATCCGGAGTGACATGGGAATAAAATTCAAATACATTCTCTTTTAAATCTTCATCCCAAACTTCAGCTATGTGCCTTCCAAATGCACCGTGAATGCATTCTGGGTGTTCTACCGCCTCATTACCAGGAGCTAAAGCACTATTTATTAGTTCATAGGTATTTCCTGGTCCATCAGCTTTCAAAAGTACTTGAGATTGACAATTAAAGGGTAAAAAGGTTACTAAAAAGGCAAAAAGAATTTTCATTTGAGTTGAATTATTAAATTATTTATGTAAATATTATTTTATTTAAAAGGTTCTAAATTGGCTATAAATTTAAGAATTGCCACATTAATTTCAGTATTTTTATCCTTTTCAAACTTTCCATGTAAGCCGCCTGACACCGTAAAAAATTCAGATTTAACGCCCAATTCTTGCAGTTTTTTATATAATTCAACCGATTGTCTGTATGGTACTGTAGGATCTGCATCGCCATGCACAATAAAAATAGGTGGGCTGTTTTTGGTTACATAAGTTATTGGAGAAACTGATTTTATAAAAGCTTCATTTTTCACATTTTCTCCAAGCCATGCAGCTGGTGAAGAACTTTTATGATCGGGACCATAAGTCCAATCCCATACATCCATTATCCCATATTTATCAATTATTGCTGCAACCTTAATATTTTCAGTTCCCAGACAATTTCTATCAAAACGATGATCATTACCAAGTAATCCTCCCATTAACGCTAAATGACCTCCTGCACTTCCACCCATGATAATGATTTTATTAGTGTCAATATTCAATATTTTAGCATTTTGTATCAAATAAACTAGCATACATCTTGTGTCCTCAATTGCAGCAGGCGCTTTTGCTTGGTCACTCATTCTATATTCCATATTGGCTACTGCAAAACCAGCTTTAAAAAATGGACTAAATCCACCCTGAGTATCTTTAGATCCCGATTTCCACCCACCGCCATGAATATTTATAATAACTGGAGTAGGTTGAGGTTCATTGATAGCCAAATACAAATCGGCTTTACCTTCCCAATCTTTAACTTTTGTATACACCACATCAAGTTGTGAAGTATAATTTTTCGGAAAAGTGACAGGCTTTTTTATAATTGTGTCCTTAGTTTGTGCATTTACAAATAAGGTAAATGTAAATGCTATAATAGAAAGCAAAAGCGATTTTTTCATTGTGTGGAAATTTAGGTAATTAATAGACTTTTGAATTTTAAACAAAAATGCGGTATCTTTTTATAAAAAAAAAATACCGCATTTTTATATGAAATTAGTAATTAATTACTGAATAATTAATTTTTTTGTAGCTGATATTCCAGCTTCAGTAATTTTTACAAAATACGTTCCTTTGTTCAAATTAGAAACATTGATTGCCTCAGCAATTGTTTTTGTTTGAAGTACTTGTTGTCCTAAAGAATTTATAATTACTATCTCTTTTTCTATGTTAGAAGTAGAAATAATATATAATTTTCCGTTAGTAACTGGATTTGGATACATTTTTAATTCAGAAGTTTTAACAGAAGTAATTCCCATAGTTGATGCACCACCTAAAGCTTGTCCCCAGTTATTTGCTACTCTAATTTCGTCAATAATCAGTGTTGGAGTTGAAGTTGAAGAAGCTTGTAAAATTTTAATTCTATCAATATGATCTCTAGACACAGAAGTTGCAGGTTGGCTTTGATATAAAGTAGATACTGCTGGTTCAGTGCTTGTTGATGGATCAATCCATAATTTAGCAACTTGATTTAAAGCGACTACATCTCCAATATTTTCATAACTAATAACAATGATATGTTGTGTATTAAAGTCATATTCTGTAGTACTCCAAACACATTCACTTGAATTACTAGATTTTGATAAACCTAAGTTGTATTTATTAGTAGTCATATTTTTTCTAAACATTACTGCTGATGCATAATCATTGTTGAAAGTTCCAGGAGTAGTTGTTGATGGTGATTGTGCCATAAAACTATAAAAACCCGTTGGCGTTGAATAGTTTGGATCGGTAATAGTTGAAGCTACAATTGATGTTGGAGCATCTACAGCATTAAAAACAAAAGAAGAATATAAACTACCGGAAGTTGTATTTGTAAAATTCAATTCTGGATCAACTCCAGATCCTACAAATGTTATTGCATTTCCAGTAGCAGTAGGAAGAACTGTATTTGACCAAATTGGGGAAGTTACAATTGTTACATCATCTGTAATATTTGAAGTTGGAATAATTGACCAAGAACCTAAACCTGTACCTGCATTGGCAGCGTTAGAAGTAGAAGCGCCATTGTTCATTAATATTAATTTGTCTGAAACATTATAATTCGCAAAACCTTCATATAATGGCAATGTCTTTAATCCCGTATCACCTACAAATACTTGAGAAAGAACTCTTTCACTTTCTGTTCCACTAATTGTTTGAGTTACATAATAGTCAGCGTATGTCAAAGCTGTTGAAGTGGCTAAGGCGGTTCCTCCAGTTGCGGTTGCGTACCATTTAATATTATCTCCCGTAGCTACTAAATTAGCAACCATTGGGATTGGAGTACTATTAAAAACTTGTCTTTTTTCCACTGTTGGCGGAGCAGTGTAAGGTGGTGGTGTGCTAAGTACAATTTTAAAGTTGTCAAATTGAGATTTATTTCCATTATTTGTCTGTGTACCTGCGATAAAACCAAAATTAGTCATTGCAGTTGAAGTATAAGTAGCATCAGTAACAGTTCCAGCAAGAAGTAAAGTTCCAGTTGTTGGATCAACAATCGGGTCTGTAGCTGTGGCAGCATCTTCGCGATAATACAATTGCCAAGAATCAAAATTAGGATTATATACTACTTTAACACTAAGAGCAGCAAAAGATGCCGTAACAGGAATAGCGGTTAAGGCTGGAGATTCAATTAAACGAGAAATAGTACATAATTCTTGGGCATCAACGGTTGTAGATGAATTTCCAATACCGTTATGAAATTTAATTAGACTTATACTTGCCTGAGTTCCAACTACTGTATTCTTTTGGTACATAAGAGCGTAACCATCAGAACCTGTTGGTGTTGTGTTGCCTAAAATTCCGTTATTAGAAGCACACAAAACTACACACATAAAGTTTTTTCCTTCAGCATAACTTGTTGTTGAATTTGAACCCAATCTATTGGTTTTCATATTCACAGTCCAAGTTACCACATTTGTGTTGCTTGTAAGAATTGGATTAAATCCTGTTCCTGTTGGTATCGTACCGCAAAAAGTTGGTCTTGTACCGACTGCAGGAGCCACAGCATTAGTTATCATATTTAAGTATGCATCAGTTCCTGTTCCAATTACCGCAGTTGATACAACACCACCTCCAAATTGAGTGTAAGACACTGACGGAGAAGAGGTCGCGCCAGTATAAGTTGTAGAAGCAGCAGTTCCAAAAGTTTCTTGAAATACTGTTTGACTTTTCATGGAGCTACTGATGAAAAGTAAAAAAATAATAGAATAATTTAAAAATTTGTGGTTTTGTAGTGTTTTTTTCATAGTTTTATACAATGTTATTTAATTAATCTTACTGTAATATTCATCCAACAATTGATTGAATTTTGTTAAATACAAATCTATGCTTACTTTATAACAAAATGATACTAATGTAGGGGTAAAATTGTACATTTTTGAATTTATTTGGTTTATTTTTCTAGGAATCGATAGGGTTTTCAGGAATATTCGAAAACTTTATTAAACATTGTTTTACCTAGCTTTATTTATAGCTTTTAAGCATTGTAAACGTTTCGTTAACTTTGATTATTAATTTTTAAAACTACTTTTTCAAAAAAATTTAAAGGTATAGATAGACTCTCTTATTCCAAGATTATTCTGAATGGTTAGCACCAGAATAAAATTTGGTCATCCAGTTTTTTTTCGAAAATCCTTTTTCAATCAAATTCAAATCAATTTTTACTCGAAAAGGTTTTTAAAAAAGTGTCTAATGTTTAATTGCCATAATCAAAATAAATTTTATGGTTCTTTGGATTTGGTAGGTTCTACTTTAGATAATTTTT
>CAIRNC010000315.1 GCA_903879875.1 uncultured Bacteroidota bacterium | reverse complement strand
CTTGACGCCTTAAAAATTCAACTAGAAAAAGACAAAGAATGGGCCATACAAGCAATTGCTTCGAGACAAGAATTGGCCAAATAAACTTTTTACTTCTTGACTAATTTGCTACTTTTAACCCATTCAAAATAAAACGGTATGCAGCCTACAAAACACAATTGGACCAAAGAAGAAATTATTGCCATATATAAAAAACCTTTAATGGATTTGCTGTACGAAGCTGCTACAATTCATAGGTACAATCATGACCCTAATGTGGTTCAAGTATCGACTTTGTTATCTATAAAAACAGGTGGGTGCTCTGAAGATTGTGGCTATTGTCCGCAAGCAGCTCGTTATAATACTGGCATTGAAACTAACAATTTGATGTCGTTGAACCAAGTAAAAGAAAAAGCTTTGAATGCAAAAGCAAATGGTTCATCGCGGGTTTGTATGGGTGCAGCTTGGAGAAACGTTAAAGATGGTCCTGAATTTGAGCAAGTGCTTGAAATGGTACGAACTATCAATAAATTAGACATGGAAGTGTGTTGTACGCTAGGAATGCTGACTGAAAATCAAGCGCAACGTTTGGCTGAAGCAGGTTTGTATGCCTACAATCACAATTTAGACACTTCAGAAGAATATTACAAAGAAGTCATTTCTACTCGTGGTTTTGAAGACCGACTACAAACCATTGAAAATGTTAGAAAAACCAGTGTAACCGTTTGCAGCGGTGGAATCATTGGTATGGGAGAAAGCGTTGAAGATAGAGCGGGAATGCTTGTGGCTCTTTCTACTTTAAACCCACAACCGGAATCCGTACCGATAAATGCTTTGGTTGCTGTTGAAGGAACACCTTTGGAAGAAGAAAAACCTGTTGAAATTTGGGAAATGATTCGAATGATTGCTACTACAAGAATTGTGATGCCTGAGACTCAAGTCCGCTTGTCCGCTGGAAGAAAAGACATGAGTCAAGAAAGCCAAGCTATTTGCTTTTTTGCGGGTGCAAATTCGATTTTTGCAGGCGATAAATTACTAACAACTCCAAATCCTAGTGTAAATGATGATATAAAATTATTTAAACTTTTAGGATTACGACCTCAAGAACCATTTATCAAATTCAAACAACCTAAAACTGTTGAAGCCAGCGATTCTCAATTTGAATCATTAGGTGAAAAGCCAAAATGGACTAGACCTGGACATGCAATTGAGCGTAATTTAGAAGCTTCTAAAAAATAGTTACTTATTAATTTAGCAATCAAACATTAAGTCATGTAGTAGTAAATTCTGCTTAAACTTAATGTTTGTTTGTTTTTGTACCGTAAGAAAAATGATTTCATTTCAGAAATCATATCTTATTCTTTAAAATTTGCATAAAATCAGACCTGTCAATTTCTCTACATCCTAGACTCGCTAAATGTTCGTTATAGACTTGGCAATCTAACAGGGCATAGTTTTCTTTTTTAAGTTGATTAACTAAAGTAATAAAAGCAACTTTGGACGCATTGGAAACTTTTGAAAACATACTTTCACCACAAAAAATGTGTCCCAAGTCAATTCCGTAAAGACCGCCAACCAACTCTCCATTTTGCCAAACTTCTACAGATTTAGCAATTCCTAATTCGTGAAGCTTACAATAAGCATCGGCCATTTCAGTAGTTATCCAAGTGCCCGGTTGTCCTTCTCTTTCAATTTGCTTGCAATTTAAAATAACGGCTTTAAAGTTGGTGTTAAAAGTAATCTCAAAAAGATTTCTATTTAAAACGGTTCTCATGCTTTTTGAAACTTTTAATTCATCCAAAAAAAGCACCATTCTTGGGTTTGGTGCCCACCAAATTATAGGTTCGTCATCATTAAACCATGGAAAAATCCCACTCCTATATGCTAACAATAACCGAGCTGGAGATAAATCACCTCCAACGGCAATAACACCCTCTTTAGAGGTGGTTTCTATTTCAGGAAATATTATGTTAGCGCCTAGGATATTCATAATTTATTAAAATACATGTTTTTATAATTTTATTATGCCACTTTTGTTGTTGTTTTTAAGTAGGTATAGCATAATTATTTTAAAAAAAAGTATAGCTTTGCCCTTCGAAAAATACAAAAAAATGTTGAAAAAAATATCTGTTTTCTGCTGTCTGTTTTTATTATTTCAAAACACAAAAGCACAAGTTAAAGATAGTGTAAATGATGGTGTGAAATATCAAATTTACCAACTTTCAAATGGAGAAATTTACACCTATAAAAAACCTAAATTTCTCGGAATGATTGCCAATATCCCTAAAGATGTAGTTGGCACAGTCCATAAAATGGGAGAAAATAGCAATCTTATAGCTCTTGGATCTTCATTAGTCGCAACAGTTGCTTTGTTACCTGCCGACCAATATTTGTTAGAAAGATCAAGAGAAATCGGCGAAAAATTAGGCATGGAAGAAGTTGCGAGATATAAAAATTTTGGCCCATTAAATAATATTCCTCCTAATCTTACTTCTGGAATTTATTTAATTGGAAATGGTACGACGCCACTCTTATTAAGTATGGGTTTTGCCACTTACGGTTTGATTAAACATGACTATCGCTCCTTGAATACGGCTTCAGGATTGGTAGAAAGTCTTGCTGTTTCGGGTGTATTTAGTCAAACTATAAAAAGAATAACAGGACGTCAAAGTCCAGCACCCGCTATAATGGATGGAAATCCTGGAGGAAATTGGAGCCCATTCCCTAGTTTTAAAGGATATGCTGCTAATACTCCAAATTACGACGCAATGCCTTCGGGTCACATGATGACGGCCACTTCTGCTTTATATGTAATTATGGGTAATTATCCTGAAAAAAAATGGATTAGACCTGTAGGATTTGGGTTAATTGGCCTTTTGGGATTTCAGATGGTTCAAAGTGAAGTACATTGGGTTTCTGATTATCCCATTGCAATGGTTATGGGTTATATTATTGGAAAAAACATTGCTAACAGTAAAATTAAAAAGAATTCATTACATGTGGGTGAAGTAAAAAAATACCATTTTAACCTAGATGCTTCAAGGCGATATGGCTATAATTTAGTTGGAGCGAGTCTCACTTTTTAAAGGTAATACAGTCTTTAACGTAATTTGAAAAATATAAGAATCCCAAATTTCAATAGATAATTGTTGAAATTTGGGATTTTTAGTATGTAATTTTATAAAAAATTACGCTTTTGTTTCGTCTGATTTTTTATCAGCAGGTTGATCATCTTTGGCGGCATTTTTAAATTCTTTGATACCACTTCCTAAACCTTTCATTAATTCTGGAATTTTTTTACCTCCAAACATTAACAATATAACTGCAATAATTAAAATAATTTCTGTTGCTCCTAGACCTCCCATAAATATTGTCATTAAATTCATAATTTCTACATCTTAAATACAGTACAAAGATAAATAGAAAATTAATTAACTAATTGTTTATCTACAAAATATTTAGTGTTAAAGAACGTTAATGTCTTTGTTTTTAAATTAACCTAATGTAAATACTATTGCTTTTTGCGGTTTATTCCAATTTGGCAACCACTTTATTTCATTATATTTGTATTGTAAACTTGCTACTATGCCCGAAAAAAATCAAAAAAGAGAACTTTTAAAGAAGAAATTATTTACAAAAAACCGATTGGTTATTGTTAATGAAGATACTTTTGAAGAAGTTTTTTCATTACGATTAACTTTGATGAACGTTTTTGTTGTGGGTAGTTTAGGAGCAATCATTATCGTTTTTGTAACTACTTATATTATTGCTTTTACTCCATTGAGAGAATACATTCCGGGGTATGCTTCTTCAAAGCTTAAAAGAGATGCTACGGAATTGGCACTTAAATCGGATTCCTTATCAAATGCTTTGAAGAAAAACGAAGCCTATATTAAATCCATAAAAAGAGTTTTGACTAATAATTTAGATTATGCAAAGTTTAGCAAAGACTCTATAACTTTAGGGGCAATTATTGACGATGCTAAAATTGATTTATCAGCTTCGGAAGCCGAAATGGAATTGCGAAAAGAAGTCAACAAAAGAGACAAAGAAGAAGCTAAAAAGAAGAGGCCAAAACGCTAATAATTACAAATGAATTTTAAATCAATTCTTGCGAAAATTTTCGCAAAAAGGGTATACAAATCCACACAAAAATGGGTAAAAACGCCAGTGGAAACCCAACGAAAAGTATTTCAAGATTTAATTGTCCAAGCCAAAAACACCCGATTTGGCAAGGACCATCATTTTGAACAAATCAACTCATTTGAAGATTTTGCTAAAAATGTTCCCATTCGCGATTATGAGCAACTTAAATCCTACATAGATAGGGTTGTAAAAGGCGAAGAAAACATACTTTGGAAAGGCAAGCCTATTTATTTTGCAAAAACATCAGGAACAACTTCTGGCGCAAAGTACATACCGCTTACCAAAGAATCCATGCCTTTTCATATCGAAGCGGCTCGCAACGCTATTTTACATTACATTCACGAAACGGGTCGAGCTGATTTTGTTTCTGGTAAAATGATTTTCTTACAAGGTAGTCCTATTTTAGAAGAAAAAAACGGAATCAATTTAGGACGTCTGTCGGGAATTGTAGCTCATTTTGTGCCTAAATATTTGCAAAAAAACAGACTCCCAAGTTGGGAAACAAATTGTATAGAAGACTGGGAAACCAAAGTAAACGCTATTGTTGAAGAAACCTTTGAACAAGATATGACGGTGATTTCAGGCATTCCGTCATGGGTTCAAATGTATTTTGAAAAATTGTACCAAAAAGGAGGAAAACCGATAGGGGAACTTTTCAAAAACTTCAATTTGTTTATTTATGGAGGCGTCAATTACGAACCTTATCGTGCCAAATTTGAAAATTTAATAGGTCGAAAAGTCGATGCTATTGAACTTTTCCCAGCATCCGAAGGTTTTTTTGCCTACCAAGATTCTCAAAAAGAAAAAGGAATGTTACTGTTATTGAATTCAGGTATTTTTTATGAATTTATTAAATCGGATGAATTCTTTTCAGAATCCCCAAAAAGATACACCATTGGCGAAGTAGCATTACAGGTCAATTACGTTTTAATCATTTCAACAAATGCTGGTCTTTGGGGTTATAATATTGGAGATACTGTTCAATTCACTAGTCTAAAACCGTATCGAGTAATTGTTTCGGGACGCATCAAACATTATATTTCAGCATTTGGAGAACATGTTATTGGTAAAGAAGTAGAGTGTGCCTTACAAGAAGCGATGAAGGGCACCAATGTTCGTGTGAATGAATTTACGGTAGCGCCGCAAATTGTTCCAGAAAATGGATTGCCGTTTCATGAATGGTTAATCGAATTCGAAAATTTACCTGATAACATAGATGATTTTGCTTTACAGATAGATAATTTCATGCGCAAGCAGAACAGTTATTATAATGATTTAATTGAAGGGAATGTGTTGAAAACGCTTGTAATTACTAAAGTGACTAAAAACGGATTTCAAGACTATATGAAATCAATAGGGAAATTGGGGGGGCAAAACAAAATTCCAAGACTTTCGAATGATCGAAAAATTGCAAATGTTTTAAAACAAGAATAGTTTCCTTTATTCCGATTCTATATTAGTAAAAAAAAGCGGTCTGAATAATTTCTAGACCGCTTTTATATTTAAAAAAAGTATTTTAGTTTATTAGACTATTATACAAAGTAGTGTTTGTTTTTACTTTAGCAAAAACTGCAGGATCTAATGTACCTTCTAATTTTGCAGAAATAATTTGAGAAACTGTAGCTTTTCTTTCAGCAGAAAGTTCGCCGCTTTCGGTTAACATTCTGTGTTTTGTAGTAAAAAGCTCCAACATCATCGCTTTCATTTCTGGTTGAAGAGGTGTAAAGGCATTCAAGTCTGCAAGATTTTTTGCAGCAGCAACTTCATTTGAAACTTTTACTGTTGCAACTGTTTTAGCAGCAACCGCAGTTTTAGGAGTTGGTTTTTTAGATTGGGCACTTGCACCTAGTACAAAAATTAGCGAAACGGTTAAAATTAGATTTTTCATAGTGAATGATTTAATATTGTTTTGTCAAAACTAATTAATTTTGAACACAATAGCAAAATTATTTTCAATTCTACATTTTATCCTCCAATCTTTCATTCATTTTCTCTCTCATTTTTTCTTTTCTTTCTTCTTTTATTTTTTGCCATTTCGTATATTGATCACTAGTTAAGACTCCTTTAAGATTAGCATCAAAAGCTGCTTGCTCATTTTGAAGACTTTTTTTCATATCAGCTTTTTCTTGCTCTGTAGGTTTTTGACCACTTTCTCTTTTGGCCTTTCTTGCATCCATTAGTTCCCGTCTTTTATTGCTCTCTGTTGCAATAATAGCCTTTACTTTAACTTGTTGGTCTGCATTTAAATCGAGTTCTTTTATTAGTTTTCTTAAAAGGAAAGCTTCTTTTTGTTCTGGTGACAAACGCTCTTTTCTATCCAATTTTCCTTCTTTCCCTTGTGCAAAACTTGTCATCCCAACAAGCAAAAATGCAACTAAAATTAATTTTTTCATTTTATAAAAGTTTTAAAAGTTATACCATTAGGACATAGAATTATCCAATTGGTTTAATCTTCAATTTTTTTAATATTAAAAAACCCAGATACACTTTTTGCAATAACAGAATACATTATAAATTAAATTTCAATGAATTTACCCGTTTTATAATATTAAGAAATAAAAAAACCCTTATAAAATAAGGGTTTAAAGAATATTTTGCAGAGAGGAAGGGATTCGAACCCTCGATATGTTGCCATATACACGCTTTCCAAGCGTGCGCCTTCAGCCACTCGGCCACCTCTCTATTTAGAGTTTGCAAATAACTATAAAAATAATCAGTTAACGAAATGAAACCGAAGATTTTTATGATAATTCTCCTCTGATAGCGGTTTCAAAAACAGTTTTAAAAACATTTGACGCTACATTTTGACCTAGCAAGTACATTAATTTAGTTATTGCAGCTTCAGTTGTAATATCTTTCCCAGAAATAACGCCAATTTTTTTCAATAAAGTGCTGGTTTCATAATCGCCCATTCGGACATTTCCTCCAGAACATTGGGTTACATTTATAATGTGAATGCCGTTTTTAATGGCTTTTTTAAGAAGACCGATTAACCAATCATCTGTAGGAGCATTTCCAGAACCGTAGGTTTCAAGCACAATTCCTTGTAAATTGGGAATTGCAAAAATAGCCGACAAAACCGATTCGTTTATACCTGGAAACATTTTAATTATGACAACATTGTTATCTAAATTTTTGTGTACAATTATTTTTTTGGCATTTGATTTAGGTAAAATCAAATCAGAATTAATTTTTAGATGTACGCCCGATTCAGCCAACGGAGGGTAATTTGGAGATGCAAATGCTTTAAAATGCTCGGCGTTTATTTTGGTTGTTCGATTGCCACGATAGAGTTTGTATTCAAAATAAAGACAAACTTCACTGATAACTGATTTGTTTTTATGTTGTAAGGAAGCTATTTGTATAGCAGTTATTAAATTTTCTTTTGCATCGGTACGTAAGTCTCCAATGGGCAATTGTGATCCCGTAAAAACCACGGGTTTTGCTAAATTTTCAAGCATAAAGCTCAATGCAGAAGCGGAATAAGACATGGTGTCTGAGCCATGAAGTACTACAAACCCATTAAAAGAAGTGTAATTTTCTTCAATAATTGTTGCTAGTTTCACCCAATTTTCTGGACTCATATTGGAGGAGTCTATCGGGATTTCAAAGGAAAGTGTTTCTATATCACAATCCAATTGTTTTAATTCCGGAATACGCTGCAACAACTTGCTAAAATTGAATGCTTTCAATGCTCCCGATTCAAAATCTTTCATCATACCAATGGTGCCACCCGTATAAATTAAAAGTATTTTGGACTTAGTTTGCATCGGTATATTTTAGTTTATTGACAACAGGATTGGCATACATGTTTAAAAAACCTTCTACAGCAACAGGGTTATTGCCATCAATTTTCATTTCTAATCGTCGTTCAAAGAGCGATTTTTCGTTTTCGGTATAAAGATGCTTGTGTGCTTCTGTTTTATTTAAAATATCATACGCAATGTAATTGGTTGGCCAAAGCTTATAAGAACTCAAAATAGAATCGTCTATAGCCTGTGTCAATGCTTGAATTTGTTTGTTGGAATTATCAAATTCCGATTGAATGTTGTCAATTTCTTTATCAAGTATGTCGCCAATGTGAATGTGAATTCGTTTCTTTTGACCCATAATTCCACTCAATAAAGTCATGAAATCTTCATTCTTTTCTTTAATGTATTTTTCATTATTGGCAATTGCCATTAGTTGTGGCATTTTCAAAGCATCTGTAGGGTCATATTCATACGAAATAGAAACAGGCACAATTTTTACTTTCTTAAAATAATCCATCAAACGTTCCTCATCAGAGCCCATAGCAAGCATTTTAATCACACCTGTTTGGGTGGCATCGTTGCCGTCTTTGGTTCTTCCTTCACGTTGAGCAATCCAAACCGAACGATTTTCGCGTAGCAATAATTGTCCAATATATTCTGACATTAATTTAGAACTTTGAAGCATTTCTCTTGGAGACAAGCCTCTTTGGACTAAAAAATTTCTGTTTAATTTAGACAAAACGTATAAAAATTGTTTTTTTACAAGATTGTCACCAATTGCCGATGCTGTCATCACCAATCCGTGATCAAAAAGCGCTGCATTTAGCAAAGAGGTATCCAAAATAATGTCGCGATGATTCGAAATAAAAAGATAAGAAGTATTCTTTTCTAACTTTTCAAATCCAGAGGTACTCAATCCATCCGAAGTGTTTCTTAAGACTTGTTGTAACGATTCGTATATAAAATTGCATTGAAAATCACGAATAGAATGTGTTTTCCTCAATTGTTCTTTCCAAACGGCATCTTCGACATCGGGAAAGGTGAAATTCATCAACGCTTTCATCATCGGATGATTCACTACTTTTTGAATGGACTCGTTTATTTCGGCATCATAATACGGACGAATGGCATCAAATCTTTGCATTTTAAAGCTTTTATATTTAAGTATTTCACAAAATAACGAAAATTTATTGAAAGATACCTTTTTTTAAATCCCGAAAATCATTTTTGAGTTGTCTGTCGTGATGTTTGCAATGGCTTCTGGAGAAAGATTGTAAAGCGAAGCTAATTTGTCTACAACATGGGTTATATAACTACTTTCGTTTCTTTTTCCTCGATGTGGAATGGGCGCTAAGTAGGGAGCATCTGTTTCTAGCACAATGTTTTTGATGTCTATTTGATTCAAAAATTGATCTATTTTACCGTATTTGAATGTTACTACACCACCAATGCCTAGTTTCATATTATAAGAAATAGCCAGTTGCGCCTGTTCCAAAGTTCCTGAGAAACAATGAAAAATCCCAAATAAATCTGTTCCCTTTTCGGATTCTAGAATTTCAAAAACTTCATCAAAAGCATCTCTACAATGAATGATTATGGGTAATTTGTATTTTTTAGCCCATTGAATTTGTTGCCTAAAAGCACTTTGCTGTTCTTTTAAATGGGTTTTATCCCAATATAAATCAATGCCTATTTCGCCGATAGCATAAAATTTTCTTTTAGCCAATTCGCTTTCTACATTAGCTAATTCATCTTGAAAATTTTCTTTCACATGTGTAGGATGCAAACCCATCATTAAAAAAATATTTTCGGGAAATGCGGCTTCTAATTCATACATTTTAGTAGTATAACTAGCGTCTATGGCGGGAATAAAAAAACGAGAAACGCCTGCATTAATGGCTCTTTCAATCATTTCGGTGCGGTCTTCGTCAAAAGCTTCGCTGTATAAATGGGTATGCGTATCGGTAATTATCATGTTGAAAATTTATTAGCGCAAAACTACAATTTTTCAATAGTTGTATTTTTCAATTTTTGAATTACTTTTGACATTATTTACTTTTTATGAAAAAACTTCCTTCGATTTTAGCGACTAAAAATTACAAGAAAATAAAATTTAAAATTCTTAAAACGCAACATTTACTGGTTAAAGCAAAAATAAATGGCGTAGAAGGACGGTTTATTCTTGACACAGGCGCATCTAATAGTTGTGTTGGCTTTGACGGAGTTGATTTGTTTCATTTGAAAGCAAAGAAATCTAAAACCCAAGCCACAGGAGCTGGAGCCTCGGGAATGTTAACCCAAATTTCTTCAAACAACTCCTTGAAGTGCTCACGTTGGAAAACATCTGATTTTGACTTAGTAATTATTGATTTAACCCATGTAAATCAAGCATTAATGCAACAAAAAGTAAAACCCGTTCACGGTATTATTGGCGCAGACATACTAATAAATGGAAAAGCAATTATAGATTATCATAATTGTATGTTGTATTTAAAACAAATAAATTAATAAGGGAATGTCATAAAAAAAGACCATCATTCCTGAAGGTCTTCAAGTAGCCCCGTCGGGAATCGAACCCGAATCAAAAGGGATCAAGTCAAAAAGTTGTGGGGAAATATTAAAAAGTTGATTTTTGTATTTTAAAATTAGATACAAATGCAAGATTCTTTTGGAGACCTTCTCAAGTTATTATTACCTGAAAT
>CAIRNC010000314.1 GCA_903879875.1 uncultured Bacteroidota bacterium | reverse complement strand
TAAGCAGGAAAAACAGCTTGAATGTAAGCCATTTCAAAATTATCTTTTTATACCTTGTTTGTTTACCCAAGCCACATATTTTTGTCGATTCGCTTCGTGTTGTGCTGGAGTTACTGCAAATTCATGATACCCAAAATTGGTTACACTGGCACAAAAATAAATATAATTGTGTTTTTCTGGATTCAAAACGGCTTCAATGGCTGTAATGTCAGGCATGGCAATTGGTCCTGGAGGTAAACCTTCATATTTATAGGTATTGTATGGGGAATCTGTAATTAAATCTTTATTTAATACTCTTTTAATAACTTGATTAAAATCGCCTGAATTTTTCTTAACGGCAAAAATTACTGTTGGGTCGGCTTCTAATTTCATTCCTGTGGCTAATCTATTGAGATAAACACCAGCTACTTTTGGTCTTTCGTCTCTTTTAACCGTTTCTTTATGTACAATGGAAGCCAATGCTGAAACCTGTAATGGAGTTAAATTTAATACAGTAGCTTTAGCAATTCGTTCTGGAGTCCAAAATTTTCTATATTCTTTTGCCATTCGATCTCTAAATTTTATGGCATTGATGTTCCAAAATAATTCATACGAATTCGGAATGAACATGCTTAATACGTTTTCTTCCGTAAAACCATTTTCTTTTAAAAAATTTTCGTCTTTAAAGGCAGTTAATAAAGACAAACTATCGGCTTCAATTTGAGAACCAATTCTACCAGCAAAATCTTCCAATCGTTCTTGATTATTAAATGCCAAATCAACAGGAACATTTTGGCGTAATGCATTCACAATCTGGTTGCTATTCATGCCTATTTTGAGTAAAAACTTACCTGATTTTACATTGGTATTATAGGATTTTTTTTCAGCTACCATTTTAAATTTTTCGATATCTTTTACATAAGGTTTCATTATTTCAACCACTTGTTCAAAATTGGCATCTGTTGGAACATACACAAACAATTCCGTTTTGTCAAAATTTATGTTTTCTGTAAAAATTTGTCTGTAGAGTATAAATCCGTAAATAGAAGCTGCTGATATGATTACTACTGAAAGGATTACAAATATTTTTTTAAGTTTCATGTTTTTAGGATTGCGGTTTAATTAATTGAAAAAGTATTTCGTCTTTGTATTTTCCATTGACCAAATTCCATTGTTTTTTGATTCCAATTTTTTGGAAACCAAATTTAGCAAAAAGCTTCAAACTAGCTACATTTTCGCTATCAATATTTGCATAAAGTTGGTTGAGATTCAAATTATAAAAGGCATATTTGATTAATAATTCTAATGATTCTGTGCCAATTCCTTGATTTCTATCGTCATTATTTTTTATTAAGATACCAATTCCTGCGCGATTGTTTTTTGGGTCAAACTCAAATAAATCGATGAGTCCTATAGCCATTTCAGTATCATAATTACAAATGGCGAGGCGTAATTGTTTGGCTTCATAAATATCTTGATTGGCATTTTCAAGGTATTGTTTTACTAAAAATCGACTGTAAGGGGTTTGTGTATGACTAATTTCCCATACTGATTCATCGTTTTCGACGGCATACACAAACTCTAAATCATGAGGTTCGAGAGCACGTAAATAACAATTTTTTCCTTTTAGCGTAATCATTCTTTTCTTTATTTTGAATTAGAAATTTCTAATTAATTTCTATTGTTCCATTAAATACAAAAGTAGCTGGGCCTTTTAGGAAAACGGAACTGTATTTTCCATTATTTTCAATAAAAGAAACCTCCAGAGTTCCACCTTCCACTTGTATGGTAATCGAATTGGCATTTGTTTTTTTATTCGCATTCATTGCAATTGCAACTGCGGTAGCGCCTGTGCCACAAGATAAAGTTTCGTCTTCAACGCCTCTTTCGTAAGTTCGGATAGCGAATTCATTTTCGGCAATTTGATGCACAAAATTGACATTGCTACCTTCGGCACCATACAACTCGGAATAGCGAATTTTAGCACCCAAATCTTTGATATTTAATGCTTTTAAATCGTCAACCATTGTGATGTGATGTGGTGATCCAGAATCGAGAAACATATAGTTTTCGGCAATTTTTATAGTTGCAACGTCTTTCATTTGAAGCGAAACCAAATGATTTTCGTCTATTGTTGCATGATGCAAACCATCGGTAGCTATAAAAGTAGTTGTGTTTTCAATAAGTTGTAACTTTTTGGCGAAAGCAACCAAACAGCGACCACCATTGCCACACATAGAACTTTGATTGCCATCGGAATTGTAATACACCATTCTAAAATCGGTATCGGTGTCATTTTCTAGCAGAATCAGACCATCTGCGCCAATCCCAAAGCGACGATCACACAATTGTTCGATGACATTTTTAGATTTTTGGAAAGTATTGTTACGATTGTCAATCATCACAAAATCGTTTCCAGTGCCGTGGTATTTGTAAAATTCGATTTTCATTTTCATGTTCTAATATTCGCAAAAGTACAATTATAAACAAAGAGGAAACAAATATATATTAAAAAACAAAAAGGCTGCATTTTTATGACCGCCCTCCGAGCAAAATTTGTAGTTTTTTTATTTACTAAAGTCTATTAATGAATAATATGACTATCCTTAACTTGTACCAATATTTTATTTTTAGCCACAGATTTCATGGATTCTCACTGATTTTAGAATTAAAACTGTAAAAAAATCTGTGAAATCTGTGAAATCTGTGGCAAGTTTTTCTTTTGGTATTAGTAACGGACTTTCATAAAAAACTATTATAAACAAATAGGCTCCCGAAAGAGCCTATTTTAAGAAACAAAAAACAAAAAAACATTAATCTTTATCTTCTTCTTCACCAGCGTTGTTTGTTTCACTGGTTGGAGTTGCATTGGCGTTAGCTCTAATTTCGGTATGACGAATCTCGCCTCCCGAAGTTCCAACTTCTTTAGCTAAAAAGACACTCGCAATAGCAACTACAAGAGCTGCAAAAGAAACCAATTTAGCTTGGGCATGGTTTTTAAAATTCAAATACAATCCAAGAATTGAAATACCACCTAGGATATACAAAACAAGGGCTAATTTTTCGGCAATTTCTTCGTGTTCATGGATGATTTGTTTTCCAACAGTTGGCATATCTTCAACCATTTCTTCTGCACCTTCGCCCGTTCCCATACTGAATGCTCCAAAAATAGCGGCTACAATAAAAAGAATGTAGGCGGTGTTTTTTAACGTATTATTTTTCAAAACAATTCCTACTGTCAAAATTCCCAATCCAAAAATCGTCCCGATAATTGGAAAATGGTTGACTACCATGTGTAAATGTG
>CAIRNC010000313.1 GCA_903879875.1 uncultured Bacteroidota bacterium | reverse complement strand
GCGGGATTATTAACAGGAGTTATAATGTCATTTGTAGATTTCCATCCAGGTGCCGCAACACAAACAGAGGGAGCCGTAACTGGTTTACGACTTTTCTTCTCAGGAATTCCAATTTTAGGCACATTGATAGCCATGTGGGTCATGAGAAATTATGACTTGACAGAAGAAAAAGCCAGAGATATTAAAAAAGAATTAGACGAAAGAAAAGAATCCGTAATAAAACAATCTTCAGCCCAACTTACGGGAAAATTACTTTCTTTAGATAAAAACAGAAATGGTTTGAATGCAGTTACAGGTATCGATTTGAGTACTAAAAGCGAAGAAGAAATCAATATACTTTTTTCAGAAATATTAAATAATGGGGTACATGGTTTGTGTTTTAGTCCTTATTTAGAAAATCAGGAAATTGGTGATATTGTATCAGAAAATCAAATTCGCCGCCGAATAGATGTTATTGCACCACATACACAATGGATTCGTACTTTCTCTTGTACAGAAGGAAACGAATTAACACCTGAAATTGCGAAACAAAAAGGAATAAAAACTTTAGTAGGGGCGTGGATTAGTAATGATAAAGAAAAAAACGAGAAAGAAATTCAAGCACTCATTGCCTTGGCTAATGCTGGTTTAGTAGATATTGCTGCCGTTGGAAATGAAGTGTTGCATCGTGGAGAAATTGCAGAACAAGAGTTAATTCAATATATCAACCGAGTGAGAGAAGCCTTGCCCAAAACGATTCCTGTTGGATATGTAGATGCTTATTATCAATTTCTTGATAAACCAGCATTGGTAGCAGCTTGCGATGTTGTTTTAGCCAATTTTTATCCTTTCTGGGAAGGTGCTGACAATGATTTTGCAACGTCCTATTTAAACAGAATGTTGGAAGTGACACAAGAGGTAGCCAAAGGCAAAAAAGTCATTATTACAGAAACAGGATGGCCAAATAAAGGCGAATTTATTGAAGCAGCAATACCTTCAAAAGCAAACGCAATGAAATATTTTATTGCTGTTCAAGAATGGGCTAAAAATAAAAAAATTGAATTATTCTACTTTTCTTCATTTGATGAATCTTGGAAAACCAAACACGAAGGAGAAGTTGGTGCCAGATGGGGAATTTGGGATAAAAATGAAAAATTAAAATATAATAAAACCGAAGATTATGTCATTTAGAAAGGAATATCCCCACTCCCTAAGCCGTTTTGATTATTCCGAAAATACCGATTTTACAGTTGGAATGGATTATTCAAATAAATCGCCTAATGAAATAAAAAGTTTCTTCAACGAAGTATTAAAATCAGGAATGCACGGACTCTGTTTTAGTCTTTACGAAGACGGACAAAAACCCGGTGACATCATAACCGAAGAACAAGTTAGAAGACGAATGAAAATTATTGCGCCTCACACCAAATGGGTGCGTTCTTTTTCGTGCACTGAAGGCAATGAATTTATTCCCAAAATTGCCCGCGAATATGGTATTAAAACCCTAGTCGGAGCATGGCTTGGTGATGATGCTGAAGTGAATGAAAGAGAAATTGAAGGTTTAATTAAACTCGCAAATGAAGGTTTTGTTGACATAGCTGCCGTTGGAAACGAAGTCATGTATCGCAAAGATTTAACCGAAGACGAGCTTTTAGATTTCATCAATAAAGTGAAAAAAGCTATTCCTGAAACAATTCCTGTTGGTTATGTTGATGCCTATTATGAGTTTACAATAAAACCAAGGATCACCGAAGCCTGCGATGTGATTTTAACCAATTGTTATCCGTTTTGGGAAGGAAGTCATTTGGATTATTCTTTGCCACACATGAAAAGTATGTACCATCAAGCTTTGAGTGTTGCTAATGGCAAAAAAGTCATCATTACCGAAACAGGATGGCCAAGTAAAGGCGAAAGTTTCAGAGATTCTCATCCTTCCGAAAGTAGTGCTGTAAAGTATTTTATCAATACCCAACTCTGGGCGCAAGAAGAAGATATAGCTATTTTTTATTTTTCTTCATTTGACGAATCATGGAAAGTAGGAGCCGAAGGTGAAGTAGGTGCTTATTGGGGTATATGGGATAAAAATGAAAAATTAAAGTACAATGAACAGCTTTAAAGCATTAAATTTAGAACCCGGAAGAGCTATATGTTATTCTGGTTTTAGAGAAGGGCAACAGCCTGGAGGAATATGTCCAAGTTATGATGAGGTAAAAGAAGATTTGCTTTTGCTTCAAAAAAACTGGAAATACCTGCGATTGTACGACTGTGATGATCATGCACAAGTTGTACTGGATGTAATTCAAAAAGAAAATCTGCCTTTTCAAATCATGCTAGGAGCTTATATTGTTGCAGAAATGAATAACTTTGGTTGTCCTTGGGGTGGAGGTGTTTACACCGAAGCAGAATTGGATGCCAACCGCATAAAAAACCAAAACCAAATTCAAAAACTCATTGCTTTAGCCAATCAATATCCATCGATAATTTGTACGCTATCCGCTGGAAACGAAGCCTGTGTCGATTGGACCGATCATTATGTTTCGGTTTCGAGTGTGATTGATTATGTGAAACAAATAAAGAAAGGCGCAAAACAACCAGTTACTTTTTGTGAAAATTATGTGCCGTGGCTCAGCAAATTGAAGCCTTTGGTAAACGAAGTAGATTTTATTTCTATTCATACTTATCCAGTTTGGGAATATAAAAATATTCATGAAGCATTAGAATATACGAAAGAAAATTTCTTTTCCGTAGCTAATATGTATCCTAATATCCCAGTAGTTATTACTGAAGCAGGATGGGCAACCAATTCCAACGGCAGAGGCATTGAACCTCATAATGTAAGCGAAGAAAATCAAGAAATTTATTTTCAGGATTTAGTAAATTGGACAGATGAAGCGGGTATTCTGACTTTTGTTTTTGAAGCATTTGATGAATCATGGAAAGGCTCAAACGAACCCTTGGAACCCGAAAAACACTGGGGCTTGTATAAAATAGATAGAACCCCAAAATTGGTTGTTGCCAACTAAACGAAAACAAAAAAAGCAAACACAATATAGAAATTATAAAATAAAAAACCCCAATTATGAAAAAAATGAAATCACTCCAGTTCTTCTTTTTGCTTTTTCTATTATCACAAACTTGTTTCGCACAATTGGATGTAATTTACAATGATTTAGTATGGTCAGATGAGTTCAACACTGTTGGTGCGGTCAATTCAACCAACTGGCATCATCAAACCCAATTACCTAATGGTTCAGGTTGGAACAATAACGAAGTGCAACATTACACCAACCTATCTTCCAATTCATTTGTTGATGGTGGGTACTTGCATATCGTTGCAAAAAAAGAACCTTTTACGGATCAAGGTGTAACAAAACAATACACTTCGGCACGATTGAATTCTAAATTTGCATTTAAATACGGACGCGTAGATGTTAGAGCAAAAGTGCCTGTTGCTGCAGGTTCATGGCCTGCAATATGGTTGTTAGGAAAAAACATCAACGAAGCAGGAAGCTATTTTGCTTCTAATTATGGTACGACCGGTTGGCCGGCTTGTGGCGAAATTGATATGATGGAGTACGGTATTTTTCCGACGCAAAACATCAATTACATCCAAAGTACGCTTCATACGCCTTCCTCTAATGGAAACTCAGTAAACAATGGAGGGATAATTGCTTCTGATTTAGCCAATACCTACCATGTATATTCTATGAATTGGTCGCCAAACCGAATTACATTTTTATTAGACAATGTGATATTTTACACTTACGAACCAGCGGTTAAAAATGATAGTACTTGGCCTTTTGACAAAGAACAATTTCTTCTATTGAATGTCGCAATGGGCGGTTGGGCTGCTCCAATCCCTTCTAGTTTTGTTAGTGCCACAATGGATATTGACTATGTACGGGTATATCAAAACACGACTGTTGATACTCAAGCGCCAACCAATTTTACTGCGAGTGTGGGTGCAATAACTGGATCTACGGTAGAATTGTTGCTCAATGCTACCGATAATTCTGGCAATGTCTCTTATAATGTAGATTATGGAACCGGTACAAGTTCAACATTTAGTCCATCGGGTGTTCAGAAATCGTTAGTGATTACTAATTTGGCTCAAAATACCAACTATACTTTTTCAGTAACGGCAAGTGATATTACAGGAAACTTTGCTGTTAATAACCCGATTGTGCTCAACGCAACCACTTCAACAATCATTCAATGTACAGGAACATCAAACATAGCCCAACAAGGCTCGTTCTCTACGGGTTACAATCATACTTTTGAAACTATTGGAACCGATGTAAAAATCACTTTTGAATTGTTAGACACAGACAAAGTTGGCGTTATTGCTTATTTGTGGAAACAAAGCCCGTTTGCAGAAACGCAAATGACCAATGTTTCTGGAAATATTTTTACTAAAACTATAACAGGACAAACCATTGGTTCAACCATTAGCTATGGAGTTAAATTTGCTTTTGCTGGCGGATTGTCGGTTACCAAATACGTTACTTATGTGGTTGGCAGTAATTGCTCTTTAGGCACAACTACAATGTCGGAATTGCAACAAATAATTTATCCGAATCCGGTAGAAAACACCTTGTATTTGCAGTTGTTAGACCAACAAAACCAAATCACTTTGACCGATATTACAGGACGAATTCAGATGGAAGCACAACTAAATGCTAACGACAGTATTGACATGTCGGCATACAAGTCGGGGATTTACTTCTTGACAGTGAAAAATGCACACGGTACCCAAAATTATAAAGTGATTAAGCGTTAGGAAGCGGGCATTAGGTAATTGGTGAAATAGGTAAGTGAAGAATTACAACCTAATTTCACAAAAGGGCTACTTTGCAATTTTCAGCATTGGCATTATTATAAAAGGATACAAAAAAACCGCCTTTCGATTGATTGGCGGTTTTTTGATACAACATTATAATCCTTTTAAACAGCAAAGAAAGCTTCTAATTCTTTTAATGTTTCTGTTGAGGTTTGAATGTCTTTTACCACTTCTCCTTTGTGTAAAGCCACAATTCGATTAGAAACTTCTACCGTATGCAGCAAATCGTGACTAGACACTAGAACAGTAATGTCGGGATTGTCGGCCAATTCTTTAATGATTTTTTTTAAACGAAACTGTGTTGTGGGGTCTAAATTAGCAAAAGGTTCGTCGAGCACAATTACTTCTGGATTTCCAATGAGTGTAGCAATAATCCCAACTTTCTTTTGATTTCCTTTTGAAAAATCTCGAATGTATTTTTTGCTTTTTAGGATTTCGCCATTAAAAAACTCTTCGTGCTTCAGCAACAAAGCATCCACATCGGCTTTATTTTGTCCACGCAAATCACCAATGAAATAAAAATATTCTTCGGGTGTAAGATAACCAATTAAGAAACTTTCGTCTAGAAAAGAAGCCGTAAAAGGTTTCCAGTTTTCGGAAGTGTTCACCTGAACATCGTTGTTGATAATATGTCCAGTTGAAGGTTGAATCAAATCTAAAAGCAAACTAAAAAAAGTAGTTTTTCCAGCGCCATTGTTGCCAACAAGCCCAAAGCTTTCCCCTTTTTTAATTTCTAAATTGTCTATTTTTAATACGGTTACTCCGTTATATGTTTTTGATAAATGGTTTACTTGTATCATTTTTTTAAGATTTTTGTTTGTAGGCATTAATGGTTTTGTACTTTTCGGTTTTATAAATTCTTTCAATTAATGAAAACACTTTGTCCTTGAACGCAAACCCAAGAATTCCCGCAAGTGCTACTAAAGCTAAACCGAGATTGGCATTGACCAAATATTTTCCGAGTCCGTAAAGTCCTAAAGGCAACAATAATTTTGGTAACGCAATCAACATAGTTTGAACATTAAAAGCTTTTTTGTCGCCAAAAGCCCCTTTGCTAGTTGATAAATCAATAGGCGTTTTGGTAAAGGCGCCTCCCAAAAGCACCAAGTGAGAGTTGACCCCAATGTTATATATTGCAGCAACTACAATAGTCAAATAAATTTGCACTCCAAAATACAAATAGAAAGAAGCCAATACCGTTGAAATTAGAGTGCCAATAACAATGAGCCACCATTTTGAACTTAAATAATTTTTATATGGAATGTTTTGTGTCATCATTAACGGGTAGTAGGCACTATCCCAACTAGGCACAAATTGTCCAAAAGTGAATAAGAAACCTCCTGACACAAAAATTCCAGCGAAAATGCGCATGATTTCAGGTTGATGTGAATTGGGGTTGAAAAAGATCAACCCATAAAATAAGAATAAAACACTCATAACAACAGTTGTTCGGGAACGTTTATTGCGCTTTATTAATTTAATGTCGTTTTTCAAAAAGGTTCCCAACGTGCCAAACTGGTTCAACCAAGTAAGGTTCTCGGTTTTCGCAATTTCATGTTTGGTTGCAAGTCCCGCATCAAGATACAAATCATTTTTAAAATAATGGAAAGTATATAAATACAATCCAATAATCGTAGTTATAGGAAACAGAAAAACCCATTTGGTATGAAACAATCCTTCAAAAAAGGGTGTTGTATAAAGCGTTATATCAAAATAGCCATAATATTGAAACCCTGCCAAAACCAGCACGATTCCTATGAAAATAGCAAATAAATTGTCTTTATTGTTTAATAAAATGTTTAATAAATTATTCGTAAAAACGATGGACAGCATCGCCAAATGCCACAATATAACATTAACTACATCGTATCCTTCGTACAACAAAACCAAAGAAAAAGGCACAAAGAAAAAGGAATGAAGCAAATTGAAAAACGACAACATGGTTTTTCCTAAAGCAAAATTCACTATGGTCGGTTTTTGAATATTCATTGCCAATAAAGGTCGAATGTTCATTACTGGAATTTTTTGCATCAGTAATCGAATAACCAAATCCAATAAGAAATAATAAATAAGGTATTTATTTACTTGCGTCAAGGGGTCGAGATGCAATTCCTTAAGTCCGTAAAAGGCAACAATTCCAGCCATTAGAAAAAGGATGGAATATAAAAACGCAACAAGTAATAAAATTACTTTCAATGCTACATTGGTGCCAAAAGAAGCGGACCTTGTAAAAGCTTTCCATTCGAGGTAAAGGAATTTTTTAATCATAATTTTGTTTTTATTTTTGATTAGTATACAAATATAATAAAATGTTACGCCTTCGGTTGTTGATAATCTGAGTAGGTGTTTTTTAGATTGTTGAAATTAAGAAAATTTAATAAATACAAAACCCCCTTCAAATCCGTAATGGAATGAGGGGGTGTCTTTTTTTAGTAATTTAGCATTTAGTCTAATTACTTTTCACTATTTCTTTATCAAACGAATAGCTTTCATTTCGTTGGCTTGAGAAACAATTACGTTGTATATACCTGCAGCAAAGTTATTACCTATTTGCAAGTTAGCTATTTCTGTTGGGTTGATTTGGTGTGTTTCTACCAGTCTACCCATCATGTCATAAACAGCAATCGTAACGACTTCTATGTTTGGTGTCTCTAAATTCAAGATGAAAGCCGTTTCAAACGGGTTTGGGTAGGCAGATACTTCAAAAGATTTAGCTTTCAGTCTTACTACTGGTGCAGCTGGGGTTGTTACCGTACAAGATGCACCATAGTTTCCATATACTCCATTTACTATTACGGCAACCTTTATTGTATATGAGGTATTTAATGTTACTGCAATTCCTGTTTGTGCCAATTTAAAATTATATATCGGAGAATCATATACTTTTGTTACTCCGTTTGACACAACTTGAAATCGATATCCAGTAGCTACCGCAATAACATCTGCTGGGATTTTTACATTAACATCGGTTAAAGTTGTTGCACAATAAGTTCCTCTAATTTTTGTGATTGGGATTGTTGGTGTTGTCAATGAAGGTGTTGTAACTGTACAAGGCACTCCATATTTCCCCCATACTCCACCTATTTGTACTTTTGCTCTTATTGAATAAGTGGTGCTATAAGTGGTGCCTGGAATTTTTAATAAATCAAAGTAGTTTTTTATTGTTGCATAAGTACCTAAAACAATATTGTTTTTTGAAACTTCAAAACGATACATTTGAGAGGTGGAATAAGATTCAAATGGAATTTGATTACTCATTGCTGTTAACACAGCCCCACAAAATGATGGATTTATTGTTGGAGAAGGCATATATACTAAAGTGGTTGTAACAGCCACTCGATTACTTTCACACCCATTTATAGTTTGCGATGCAAAATAAGTTGTTCCGTTAACTAATAAATTTGAACTGCTTAACGCGATTCCTCCTGTTGCTGTAGCATACCATTTCACTTCTGTACCAACAACTGCTATGTCACCTATTTCACTACCCGTGCCTATGGTTTGTGAACTATTAGCAGTTGGAACGGCTGTTGTATTTATTGTAATTACTAAAGTTGCATGATTTACGCAAGGCCCTAAAACAGTTGGCGTAAAGGTGTACGTTGTAGTAGCTGTATTGTTTAAAGCTGGCGACCAAGTTCCTGAGACACCATTGTTTGAAGTCGTTGGCAAAGTCGATAAACTCGCTCCCAAACAAATGGGTGCTACTTGGGTAAATGTTGGTATTACATTAGGATTTACAGTGATAGTCATTGTTGTAGATGTCGCACACAATCCACTGGTTGGTGTAAACGTGTAAGTAGTGGTTGCAGTATTTTTTAAAGCTGGCGACCAAGTTCCTGTGATGCTATTGTTTGATGTTGTTGGTAAGGCTGACAATGCTGCTCCTGAACAAATTGGTGCTACTTGTGTAAATGTTGGCACTACAATAGGATTTACAGTAATAGTCATTGTAGTTGAAGGCGCACACAATCCAGCGGTTGGTGTAAACGTGTAAGCAGTGGTTGCCGAATTGTTCAAAGCTGGCGACCAAGTTCCAGTAATTGCATTATTTGAAATCATTGGTAAAGCACTTAATGAAGTTCCAGAACAAATTGGTGCTACTTGAGTAAACGTTGGCGTTACATTTGGATTTACAATGATAGTCATTGTTGTTGAAGGCGCACACAATCCAGCTGTTGGTATAAAAGTATAAGTAGTAGTTGCTGTATTATTCAAAGCTGGCGACCAAGTTCCTGTAATACCATTGTTAGAAGTTGTTGGCAAAGCCGATAAATTGGCTCCTGAACATATAGCTCCAACTTGTGTAAACACTGGTGTTACATTTGGATTTACCGAGATGGTCATCGTTGCAGTGGTTGCACATAAACTAGCGATTGGTATAAACGTGTAGGTTGTAGTAGCTGTATTGTTCAAAGCGGGTGACCAAGTTCCTGTGACACCATTGTTTGATATTGTTGGTAATGCAGTCAAACTTGCTCCTGAGCATATTGGTGCAACTTGCGTAAAATCAGGTATTGTATTTGGATTTACCGAGATGGTCATTGTTGCAGTAGTGACACATAAGGTAGCTGTTGGCGTTGGCGTAAACGTATATGTTTTTGTTACCAAAAAATCTACTTCTGATGACCAAGTTCCCGTAATACCATTGTTTGATGTCGTTGGTAATACAACAAAACTTGCTTCTGAGCAGATTGGTTCTATTTGTGTAAATGTTGG
>CAIRNC010000312.1 GCA_903879875.1 uncultured Bacteroidota bacterium | reverse complement strand
TGCTTTTATTAATAGCTGATGCCACAAAATAAGTTGACAGTCACAGTCGCAGTTTGCAGTAGAATTGTGTTTTGTAACGGTATGGCATCGGCTATTGTGAAAGCAATTACTTCTTTGCGTTGTGGCAAATAAAAAATGATACTCTTACTGGCTTTTTTGGTTTTGTGTGTTCTAAAAATGGCTTTAACCATAGGCAAATCACTAAATGTCAAAGTCGTTTTTAGAACTTACAAAAGCAATGAAAACACTACCGATTTAACCAGTTAGTTGCTAAAAACAGTTATCGTAAACGTTCTTAAAAGCAAGTATGACCGTAAAGTTTCTTTTGAAAAAGTAAACGTTGTTTTAGGCGGTGGCGAAGGGCGGTTTTTTTTAAAACAGGCTGGTGCGAGGAAGTTTTAAAAAAAGTTGTCCTAGAGCCACCGCCAAGCGCGTGGGGTGAGCGGCTGTTTTACATAAATGATATTATAGCTTCATTGCAAAAACCAAAAAAACAATAATAAAACTTTGTGATGAACTATAATGCTCAATTATGTAACACAGCTTTGGAGAAAAAATTGCTGGCGCAAGTTGCGTAGCGTACGGGTTTTTGTTTGTGCGTTGGGCAAGCTCTTTGGCTGATGGTTGTATCCTTTTCAATAATAAAGAAAAACGCCATTAACCATCAGGCAATGTGCTTGATGTGCGTTGAGACAAAAACTGTGACAGTAATTTTTTTAGGAGCGCTGGCAAAGGAGTGGCAATTGAAATGTAAAACGTCTATTTTTAGCACCAAACGAAAAAGAATGTTCTCATTATTGGAAATGGAATTAGTGAAATGAAGCAAACGGCAGCTATGAGTTTGGAATACTTGGACTAGGAGCAATTTTTGTTCAGATGAATTAGATAAATTTAATTTTAAATATAAATTATTGTTAGTAATATTTTGTACAAAATTGTGTAATTTATAAAAAATACATATATTTGTAACAGATTTACAATCTTAATAAAAGATTACTTAACCTTATAATTTAAAAATGATGGAAGCAACAACAGGATTAGTAATAAAAGGACTGCGAGAGAAATATGAATACACACAAGATAAAGTCGCAGAATATTTGGGAATAAAAAGAGAGATGATTAGTTTTTATGAAAATGAAGACAGAGAAATTCCTCTTGAAGTTTTAGAAAAATTATCTGATTTGTTCGGAGTTGAGTTGGATGTTTTTTTTGTAGATAATGTAGACGAAGCATTGGCTGAAGTAGTTTTTGCATTTAGAAAGGATGATATAGAAAGTGATGATATGGAAAACATGGCTGCTTTTGGTAAAATTGTAAAAAATTATATAAAGATTAATAATTTATATGGTAACATTTAATGATAAAATACTTGAAGTAAGGGCTAACAAGTTTAGACGATTGCATGGATTCAGTGATGATTCTCCAATTGACTTTGAAAAATTGTTAAGGACATTAGATGTATTGACAGTTAATCGTCCATTGAATGGAGATTTTTCAGGAATGTCATTAAGAACCAAGAATAGTAATTTTATGTTAGTTAATACAAATAATTCTATTGGTCGTCAACGTTTTACTATTGGTCACGAATTGTACCATCTTTTTGTTCAAGAAGTGTTTAGTTTTCAAATGTGTAAAACTGGTAAGTTTGATAAGAAAGATAGAGAAGAATATAATGCTGATATTTTTAGTTCTTATTTGTTAATGCCTGAAGCAGGAATTGTAAAACAAATACCTGAAGCTGAATTAGCTTGGGGTGGTGAAATATCAATTGCTACAATAATAAAATTGGAGCAGTATTTTGGAGTTTCTAGGTCTGCAATTTTAATACGATTGGACAAAATAGGCTTATTGCGTTCTGATTATTCGAGGTATAATAGAGATGTAAAAAAAAGTGCTATAGAACATGGTTATTCTGTTAAATTGTATGAAGCTACAAATGATTTTAATGTAATTGGAAACTAT
>CAIRNC010000311.1 GCA_903879875.1 uncultured Bacteroidota bacterium | reverse complement strand
GGTCAGCCTAATTTTGGTTACCAGTTTGACACCTTTGGTTTCGACGAAACACGTTTTATTAATGCCTTATTAGATTATTCTAGATTAAAGAAGACGGGTATGCGTGTTCAAAAATTATTTATGCGAAACCCCTATCCTTTTAGTCCAATAAGCACTGATGAAAGCAATGGTATTTTGGATGTTCTTCCAAATATAACAAACAATTATAGAATTGAACTTTCTGATTTTAAAAACAATAAAATCACGGTCAATATCCCTGTTGAATATTCGACTTTACCTGCAAAAATTTTAAATTCAGAGAAGAAAACCAATTATTTTTTAAAATCAAAAAATGATGCCAATTACAAGAAAGACAATGTTTCTGTTTTTGTTCCTGCCAAAAGTTTTTACGATGATTTGTATCTGAATTTTGATGTAAAAAACGACACGCTAACTTTTCAAGACGATTCCGTAGCATTACAAAATGCTATAACTATTTCATTTCAAAATGACAAAGTTGCCGATGCAGAACGATTAAAAATGTTTATTGCCACAATTGATGGAAAGAAATTGCGTTATAATAGCACAAAAATAAAGGGCAAGGAATTTATTTCTTACACAAAAAATTTAGGACAATTCGTTTTAGCAAAGGATACAGTAGCGCCATCAATAGCTATTCTTAATTTTAAAGAAGGTAAACTTTTAAAAAAGCAAACCAACATTCAATTGAAAATAGCCGATTTGATTTCTGGAATAAAAGACTACAAAGGTTTTTTAAATGGAAAATGGGTTTTGTTTGAGTATGATTATAAAACTAAAAGAATCATTCATCAACTCGACGCTGATTTTTTGATAGAAGGAAGAAACGATTTGAAAATTGAAGTTGTAGATAATGTTGGAAATTCTACTATCTTTGACACTTATTTTTTTTATAAAAAACTATAAAAATAGCCAGATAAAAAATGAAATATACCTTCATAAAATTACTATTAATCTTTATTAGTCTTAACGCATTTGCGCAAACAGCCCGAGTTCAAGGAGTCATTTTAGATGAAAATAACAAACCAGTCCCTAACGTAAATGTAAAATATTCCAAAGGTTCAACTACTACAAATGAAAATGGGTATTACATTTTAAACATACCTGCGAATGTAAAAATCACGCTTGTTTTCTCACATATAACATTGAAATCGGCATCACAGCCCATACAATTAAAAACCAACGAAAATTTTGAATTGAATTTGGTTCTTAAAGCTAATGAAGAGCAACTGACTGATGTTGTGATTAATTCTAGGTCGCACAAACGAGCTGAAGGCATTGTCTCTATTGACCCTGCTGCTATTCGTAGAATTCCAGGAGCCAATCCTGGCGTTGAAAATATCCTAAAATCTTTTGGTGGGGTAAGTGGTACTAATGAATTGAGTACACAATATTCCGTTCGTGGTGGAAATTATGATGAAAACCTGGTTTATGTCAATGAAATTGAAGTTTATAGACCATTTTTAATTCGTTCTGGACAGCAAGAAGGATTGAGTTTTACCAATTCCGAAATGGTTCAAAATGTGGATTTTTCGGCAGGAGGTTTTCAAGCAAAATATGGCGATAAATTATCCTCGGTTTTAGACATTACTTATCGAATTCCAAAACAATTTGCAGCTGCCTTTGATGCCAGTTTTATTGGCGGAAGCCTCACAGTTGATGCCACTTCAAAGAATCAAAAATGGACTTCTATTACTGGAGTTCGATACAGAGACAATAGTCTTTTAGTAAAAAGTCAAGAAACCAAAACCGATTTTCATCCCACCTTTGCCGATGTGCAATCTTATTTAACCTATACACCAAACACCAAATGGCAATGGAGTTTTTTAGGCAATATTTCTCAAAACAAATACAACAATCGTCCGTTAACGCGTCAAACTAATTTTGGAACAATTGACCAGCCTATCGCTTTAGTTGTCGATTATCAAGGTCAAGAAAAAGACAAATATGACACCTATTTTGGCGCCTTAAAATCAACTTTTAAAGTGAATGACACCTTTACTTTAAAATTCATTGGTTCCGCTTATCACACATTAGAACAAGAATATTTTGATATTTTTGCAGATTATGGTTTTGGGCAATTGGATACTAATATTGGTTCTAGCAATCTTGGAAATGTGACTTTTGTAACCCGAATTGGAACAGAATTGAACCATGCTAGAAATGATTTGGATGCACTAATTTTTAATGGAGAAGTAAAAGGTATTCATGATTTCAAGAAAAATAAAATTGAATGGGGATTCAAATACACTCGCGAAGATATTCGAGATAGAATTGTAGAATGGCATGTGATTGATTCTGCTGGATTTTCTGTAAACCCACATTTTATTTTACCTCGTAATGACCAACCTTATCAACCCTATTCAGGTCCTTTGGTGCCTTACCAAAATGTTCGTGCTACTAATTATGTCAACATCAATCGCTTTTCAGGCTATGTACAATGGAGCCGAAAAGACCAAATTGGAGAAAACCAAGTATGGTATAACTTTGGAGTAAGAGCGCACAGTTGGAAAGTTTCGGGCGATAATTTAGATGGCAAAAATCAAATCACTTTTAGCCCAAGAGCGCAATTTTCTATAAAACCCGATTGGGAAAAAGACATGGTTTTTAGACTTTCTGGAGGATTGTATCATCAACCGCCTTTTTACAGAGAGTTGCGAGATGAAAACGGTATCGTTCAGCCGAATGTCAAAGCACAACAATCGGTTCATATAGTACTTAGTAATGATTATAGTTTCAAAATGTGGGCACGTCCTTTCAAATTGGTTTCTGAAATTTATTACAAATCGATGACCGATGTCAATCCGTACACATTAGAAAATGTAAGAATTCGATATGCTGCCGATAATAATGCCAAAGCCTTCGCACAAGGATTTGATATGCGTTTGAATGGTGAATTTGTACCCGGAACAGAATCTTGGTTGAGTTTTGGTTACATGAAAACAGAGGAAAACATTGACGACAAAGGCTATATTGCTCGTCCAACCGATCAACGATTAAAATTTGGGGTATTGTTTCAGGATTTTATGCCGAAGATTCCAAGCGTAAAATTGTATCTAAATTTGGTTTATAATACGGGATTACCCGGAGGTTCCCCTTCTTATGCTGACCCATATATCTATCAAAATCGATTGAAAGATTACCGCCGAGCCGATGTTGGTTTTTCGTATGTTTTAACTGAAAACAACAGCC
>CAIRNC010000310.1 GCA_903879875.1 uncultured Bacteroidota bacterium | reverse complement strand
TGGATGGAATTACTTGCAGCAATTGTGGGCCTGATTTACTATTCCAAATTAAAAAATACTTTCTGGAAATGGTTTGTATATTATTTAGTAGCCATTTTTTGTTTGGAAGCTTTTAGCGAATGGGGCATGTCCAATACTTCCTCTTTCAGAAGGTATTATTTCGATTTTTTTGTAATCCCGTTAGAATTTATTTTCCTTTATTGGCTCTATGCCTATCAATCGTTGCAACGCAAAAAAATGTTTTGGATTTTTACGAGCATCTATATCTGTTCCTTTATTCCGCATTTGTTTTATTTGAATGAAGTGCGCATGATCAACTCTTTGAGTTATACTTTGGGAAGTTTATTATTGCTTATTTTAGTGATTAAAGAGTACTTCAAACAGCTGCAATCCGACAACATTTTGAACTTTAAAACCAACAAAATGTTCTACATCAATGCTGGTGTGATGTTGTTTTATATTGGAACTTTACCGTTATTTGCTTTTGATAAATTTTTGTATGAAAACGCCAAAAATATTTGGCAGTATTATTACATCTTTTTTCTAATAGCCAATTGTGTCATGTATGGCTTATTTGCAGTTTCGTTTGTATGGGGAAAACAGAAAACATAATCGTAATTATTATTTTTAATTTCTTTTTAATAGCATTTATTGTAGCTATTATTACTTTTATATGGCAATACCAACGTAAAAAAGCCCAACACCATTTAGACATGAAACACCAACAATCAGCTCATCAAAAAGAGTTGTTGCTTACTCAAATTGAAATTCAAAAGCAAACCATGCAAGAAATTGGGAAAGAAATCCATGACAATATCGGACAGCAATTAACGCTGGCAAGCTTGTATGCTCATCAATTGAACCATAAGAGCAATCCTGAAGCTATTTTTCAAAGCATACAAAATATTCATACCATTATCGACAACTCGCTGGCTGATTTAAGACAATTGTCACACACCTTAACAAACGATTCTATTGTAGAAACTACGCTGGTTTCCTTATTAAACGCTGAATGTAAAAAAGTAAATGCGGTAAAAAAATGTGTATTTACAAGTCAACTGCATCAAGCAGAACTGCATTTGCCTTATCAATACAAAAGTGTGTTGCTCCGAATTGCCCAAGAGTTTATACAAAACAGCATCAAACATGCGCAATGCGAAACGATTACAGTGACTCTATCCAATAATACAAACGAATTAACGTTACTATTAACCGACGATGGAAAAGGAATGGACCTGCAACAAAGCAAATCCAATTGGGGAATTGGCTTGCAAAACATGCAAAAAAGAACCGAAATCATTGGTGGCAAAATGGAATTGTCGAGCCACAACAACGGAACGAGCCTTACCATTAAAATCCCAATGTCGAATTAAAAATTAATCTTATGAAGCATTCCATAGTTATAGTAGATGATCATGTTTTGATTGCCAATGCCATACGATCTATTATTAGCGATTTTGAAGATTTTGAAGTGCTTTATGAATGTTATAATGGGCAAGAATTGGTTAGCGCCTTTGCAGCAGGACAACCCGTTCCTGAAATTGTGCTATTGGATGTAAGCATGCCTCTTATGGATGGTTTTGAAACGGCATTATGGTTAAAAATAAATTATCCATCTGTTTTAGTGCTTGCACTCAGTATGCAGAACGATGAAAATAGTTTAATTAAAATGGTGCGCAACGGCGCTAGAGGCTATTTACTAAAAAACACTTCCCCCACCGAATTGGAACACGCTTTACATATTGTGATTAAAAATGCCTTTTACTATCCCGAATGGGCATCGAATATACTATTTTCTATTGGAGGTAAACTTTCTGAAACAGCCCAAAACGATTCTGTAATGAATCTATTATCAGAAAAAGAAAAGTTGTTTTTAATCTTATGCACCACCGAAATGAGTTATAAAGAAATTGGAGACAAAATGAGTTTAAGCGGACGAACTGTCGAAAATTATCGCGACCAATTGTTTAAAAGACTAAAAGTAAAATCCCGTGTTGGTTTGGCAATGTATGCCATGAAAAATAATTTGGTTTAGTCCAAAACACTAATTATGGAATTAATTGTTTTTATTTGATGAATTCTATTTTTTTCCATTCATTTACTGTTAAAAAGTATTAATAATTCAAATATTAGAGCGAATTACTTGATTTTTTTAGATGATATTAATAATGTCAAATTTTATTTTGTAACTTTGTAGAGTAAATCATATTAAATGTCAGATTTTAGAAAATATTTATTTCTATTTAGTGTCGTTTTTAACTGTTTTTTTAGTTTTGCTCAAAATGATTGTTCAGATGCATTAGTTATTTGTGGCAACTCGGGTTTTAATGGACTTACAGCTAGTGGTATTGGAGTTCAGGAATTAATCGGACATGTAACTTGTAATGACGCGCAAGAGAACAATACCATTTGGATTAAAATTAACATCAATACTTCAGGAACATTAACTTTTGTTATAACTCCTGAAAGTCCTGCAATTACTGAAGATTTTGATTTTTTTGTTTTTGGTCCAAATGCAATTTGCGGAAATTTAGGTCAAACTATTCGTTGCTCTACAACAAATCCACAAGCAATAAATCAACCCAATAACTTTACTGGATTAAATTTTACAGAAACTGATACATCTGAAGGTTCAGGGTCTAACGGAAATAGTTTCTTGAAATATTTAGATGTTATGGCTGGTGAAAGCTATTTTTTAGTAATTGATAGACCTCAAGGATCTCTAATAGATAATACACCTGGTAGTAATTTTTCTATAATTTTTGGAGGTACTGCAACTTTAAATGAAGCTCCAACTTTCCAGAATACACCAAATACTTCTATTGATATAAAAAAATGCGATACCGATTTGGTTCAGGATTATTCCACTTCTTTTGATTTAACACAAAATAATTCACAAATAATAGGAAATCAAGTTGGAGTTGCTGTTAGTTATTATACCGATTCAAATGATGCCGTTACGGGAAATAATTCTATAACGACACCTAATAATTTTATAAATACTAGTAATCCTCAAACTGTATATGCAAGAATAACCAATATATCTTCATTGTGTTATAACACTAAAGCCTTTTCTATAGAAGTTAATAATCCTATTAGTTTTCCAAATGACACCTCTTCGATTTGTGATGATGATTCTGATGGAAATAATACCAACGGAAAATCTAATTTTGATTTAAATAGAGTTACACTAGATATATTTGGAACACAAAATATATCGGACCTAACTATACACTATTATTTAACTCAAAATGACGCCCTTTCAGATGATAATGAATTGGGGCAATTTTTTAATAATACTGTCCCAAACCAACAATCTATTTATTTAAAAGCTGTAAATAGCAATGGTTGTTATGGAATTAAAGAAATAAAATTACACGTTATACCAGCACCGGTTTCAACTACATATGACTTGGTTCAATGTGATTCAGCATATCAACCAGACGGATTTTCATTATTTAATTTAAATGAAGCTACTCCTTCTTTTTTAAACAATAATCCCAATTTAATTATAAGTTATTATAAAGATTTAAATGATGTTATGTCAAATCTTCCTTTAAATCTTAATTATACCAATATTTCAAATCCCCAAACAATATATGCTAAAGTTACAAATACCTTAACAGGTTGTTCTGGTTTAAGTACATTAATTTTAAAAGTAAATGTAATTCCAAGTCAACAGATAAGCATTTCTTCAAAATGTGATATACCCAACCAAGAGAATGGTTATAATTCCTTTGATTTATCAACTGCAGCAATTGCTTTGACCACTACACAATCGGCTATATTTTATCCAACTTTAAATGATGCCCTTTTGGAGCATAACCAAATTGTGAATATTAACAATTATACGAACCCTATAGCCTACAATTCTTCCGTATTTGTTCGAATAGAGGATTCAAATAATTGCTTTGGGATTAGTGAAATACCACTGATTGTGACTAAACTACCAAATATTGAAGCATTAAATAATGGGAATTTTTACGTTTGCAACAATATTCCCAGTCGTTATGTAACAATTAATGCAGGAATTTTGACCGGTATTCCTTCTGATTATACTTATAAGTGGTATCTAAATGGGATTTTAATTCCAAAAACTTCCTACTCTATTCAAGTGAATCAATCTGGAAACTATACAGTAGACGTATTGAATGCTGGAGGTTGTTCCAAATCCAGAACCGTAATTGTTACCGATTCAAATCAAGCGACGATTAAAGATGTACAAATCGAATCGATAACAGATGATGAAAATACAATAACCATACTTTTAGCCAATAGTATCGGAAATTATGAATATAGCTTAAACAACGAAAATGGTCCCTTTCAAACGTCTCCTATTTTCGAAAATGTAAACGCTGGTTTTCATACCATTTATGTTAATGATAGTAATGGTTGCGGTATGGTTAGTAAAATGTTTGCTATTGTAGGTTTTCCCCATTTTTTCACTCCCAATGGTGATGGCATTAATGATTCTTGGAAAATTAATGGTGTGGATGGCGTATTTAACAAAGAAACTATTGTCTACATTTTTGATCGTTTTGGCAAACTAGTTAAAGAAATAGTTGCCCGTGAAACCAAGGGGTGGGACGGCACGCTTAACGGAAGTGCAATGCCTGCTGACGATTACTGGTTTGTAGTAAAATTAACCAATGGAAATACTGCTAAGGGACATTTTACTTTGAAGAGGTAACTCGCTTATTTTTTTTAGCCTTTGGTTGTAAATTTTGTTTTGCTTTTAATACAGCATTTTGTTTTGCTTTTAATATAGCATTTTGTTGAGCATCTAGTTTTGCTTTTTTCTCACTTTCTTCTTTTTGCAAATCTATTCTCGCCTTGCGTTCAAGATCAATTTGAGCAGGTCGACTGGGCTGTTGTTGGATTTTGTCTTGGTCATTTTCTTGTGGGTTGTCGTGGCTATCATCTTGCGCAAGTGCAAAGGTGGTTCCCGTAAAAAAGAGAACAGCTAAAAATAATTTTTTCATGATTCTTTAGGATTAAGGTTTAAAACTTGACTACAAATCTAAAACCTAAAGAATCAATATGTTTTATATAATTCTATACAAAGATTGCATAATTCTAAGTCTTAGTATACTATTGAAAAAAAAATTGAAAGATTTATAAAGAAAATAAAAAATCCCGAAACCTTGTAAATCAAGTGTTTCGGGATTGTAGTGGTGACCTCGACTGGATTCAAACCAGTAACCTCTTGAGCCGTAATCAAGTGCGCTATTCAGTTGCGCCACGAGGCCTTTTTTGTGGGTGCAAATATAGGTATTAATATCAAATTTACAAATCAAAAACAGTAATTATAGTGATTTTTATTAAAAATCACTTTTACATCTGAATATCCATAATCATTTATTTGCTTTATACTTTGGTTTAATAAAAAAACGTTAACCCCAAAAGGCTAACGTTTTCTTTCTTTTGGGCTATAAGGAAAGGCTTAAACCTAATCTGAAATTTCTTCCTCGGGAAGAATAACCTGTGTTTTCTACAAAATCTTCATTTAAAATATTGGCAACTGCACCAAAGAGTGACAGTGTGTTTTTTATTATTTGTTGCTTGATTGAAAAATTCACCAAGCGATAAGAATCCAACACTGCTTTTTGGCTTGCAAAAGTAATTCCGTTGTAATAAATGTCGTTACGAGCGTCGGTATATTGGTAATTCAGGTTAACATTTCCTTTGTTCCAATGATAGTCCAATGCTGCGTTAACTTTGTGTTTTGGAATCAATTTATCTAAGGCTTCGTCAACTTGTGTAAAAGTATAATTGGCATTCCATTTCAAGTTTTTTGAAATTTCAAAAGTGACTTCGGTTTCTATACCTTTGGCTTTATAAGTGCCGTCAATGTTAGTGTATTTTGTAATATATCCAATAAAATTTGTTGTTTCTCTGTAGAATCCTACGGTATTCCATTTTATTTTTTTATTTAATAAATTACATTCGAAACCAGCTTCAATGGTGCTATTTTTTTCGGGTGTCAAATCTAAATTTCCATATTCTGAATACAATTGGTATAAGCTAGGGGTAACAAATGCCGTGCTATATGAAGTCAACAACTTCAAAGGAATTGATTTGAAATCATACGATGGATTGATGTTATAAACCAGTTGGTTGCCATATTGACTGTGGTGATTCCAACGTGCCCCAAGGTTAAGATTTAAACCAAAATCAGAAGTGTAAACTGTCGTGAAATAAGGATCTATCATATTAAATTTTGAATTTTCAGCAGCAATACTTGAATAAGGCGTTGTGCTTTTCATATCATGAAACTGAAATTGGGCACCCGTTACTAAGAAAAGTGTTTTTGAAAACTCATATTTATTATACCCATCAACGTTTACGCTTCGAGATTCATAATTCGAAACCCCAATTGAACTTGAATAACTGTCGAATTCATCGTAAGTACGTACGATTTTATTAAAACTCGAATTCAACATAAATTGCCCTTTTTGATATTTGTATTTTGGCATAAATCCATAGCGAAATTGTTCTGATTTCGATTGATTCAATTTAGTATCGTTGGTTCCCGTTGCATCAAAACCTCCATCGTAGGCAATATTCATTTTGTCATAATTCCCAAAAAAATCGAATGTTAATTTTTCGGTAGCTTTAAAACCAACTTTACCCAAATAATTAATTCTTGAGAAACGGTCTTCTTCGTAATTAACATCCGCAGTTGGTGCTTTTACCTGAGACATTCCACCAGTTTCAGTACTGTTTAAAGACGCAAAATAATTGATTTTGTTTGCAGTTCCATGTACAGAAAAACCTTGATTGCAATCTTGAGCAGCCGTTTTTTTGCTAGTTGCCGTATTGTTTGTTCCTAAATTAATATAGGCATCCGCACCCATTGTGTTGGAAGTGGCTTTTTTTAAGGTAATATTAATTACACCAGTCGCAGCGCCTGAACCATACAATGTACTCGAAGCCCCTTTCATAATTTCAATACTTTCGACTTGCTCAACGGGCAATAAACGCAAGTCGTATTCTAAACTAATGCCTGAAGCATCAGTAACAGGAATACCATCAATTAAAATTAAAATTTGGTTGCTTTTTCCTCCTCGAATATAAAGCCCAAGGTTTTTGCCAGAACCATTTTGATTGCCGTTGATTTCGATTCCAGAGACCGTATTCAATAGTGTTGCAACGCTTAGACCGGCACTGTTTTTCAACTGTTCTTGGGTGATTTTAGCAATCACTTTTCCTGATTTTTCTTTTGGCAAAGCAAATTTAGAATCGGAAATGACGACTTCCTTCAAATCGGTTTTAGAGGTTATGGAATCTTTTTGTTGTGCAAAGGCACACGAAGTCATTAGTGCAAATAGCGCACTGATACGAACGATTTTGTTGTTCATTTTAATAAAACATTTTTACTACTAAAAATGGGAGAAAAGCATGAAATTAACCCATACCCAAACCTTTTTTCCCGAAAGTTTGATACTCTGTTGTAGCGGGCAGGTCTCCTGGCTTGCGTCTTGTTGTTTACCTTCTCATACTGAAAAACAGCACAATGGTTTGTAGATTACAACAAGCTTTTCTAGCTTACAGTTGCGGGTACAGCGCAAGATTTTTGAATTTTGATTGTTGAATTATGATTTCAGATAATTCCTCTGAAATCAAAAATCGTTACTCGTCAATCTTCAATCACTCACTTCCCTTTTAATGCTATTTCATATAAAAATAGCAACCTCAATACGGCGGCAAATATAACGCTTTTTTAGAAGTAGCGGCAGGTAGTTTGTTAATTTAATAAGTCAAATTTTTTTTTTACTTCAAGCCAAATTAATTTATATATTTAAGGTAAAATAAAGTTTGATGAATGGTGTAATTAGATTTGGAAATAATAGTATTATAGGCGAAATTTCTGTTTGGGAATTGGAAAATCAAAAATATTTAGAAGTTGAATATGCTGATATTTCAAAATTAAAAAGCGAACCTGGTTGCTATACGAAAACTGTTAATATAGAAACAACAATTGAAATTTTGAAAAATATATTTAAGGAAATACAAAAATTAACGAAAAGCTATTCAATTTCCAAAATAAAGAAAAAAAATCAAATTAAAGTTCCGAAATCAACACCTTAATAATAGTAAACAACAACCGACTATTTGATTATATTTGCAACCAAATATTTAAATAGTTCGATGCTATTTAAGCACTACTTTCATAAGAAATGAACACAGAAAACACTACAGAAGTTGAATTAGAAGACGATTTGTTTGAACATTTTAGATTTGAAGTTCCCAAAGGGCAATTGCTACTGCGGATTGATAAATTTTTAATGAATCTCATACAAAATGCGACTCGAAATAAAATCCAAAAAGCGGCTGACAATGGTGATATTTATGTAAATAATGTTCCCGTAAAATCCAGTTACAAAGTCAAACCTTTTGATTTAGTGACTATCATGCTCACACATCCGCCTTATGAAAACCGTATCGACCCCGAGAATATTCCACTCGATATCCTTTATGAAGACGATGCTTTATTGCTCATCAACAAAGAATCTGGTATGGTGGTGCATCCTGGTCATGGCAATTATACGGGGACTTTGGTACATGCTTTGGCTTATCATTTTGAGAATTTACCAATGAATAGTAGCGAACGACCTGGATTGGTTCATCGAATAGACAAAGATACTTCGGGACTTTTGGTCATTGCCAAAACCGAAGCTGCAATGACGCATCTTGCCAAACAATTTGAAGCTAAAACCTCTGAAAGAGAATATATAGCACTCGTTTGGGGCAATGTAAAAGAAGACAGCGGCACTATTGAAGGCAACATTGCACGACATTTAAAAGACCGAATGCAGATGGCGGTTTTTGCCGATCCCGAAATTGGCAAACCAGCTATAACCCATTATAAAGTACTCGAACGCTTTGGCTATGTTACATTAATTTCTTGCAAACTTGAAACCGGTAGAACACATCAAATTCGGGTACACATGAAGCACATTGGTCATACACTATTCAATGACGAGCGATATGGTGGTCATCTGATTCTGAAAGGTACTACTTTTACTAAATACAAACAGTTTATAGACAATTGCTTCAAAGCTTTACCTCGACAAGCTTTGCATGCTAAAACATTAGGTTTCCTTCATCCTACAACTGGAGAAATGATGCGTTTTGATACCGAATTACCTCAAGACATGCAGAACTGCATTGAAAAATGGCGCAATTATTCGCAATCGCACACCGCTGAAAATGAAGAAGATTAAATTAAGTACTAAATATAATAAAGTTCCAAAGTGACCGTTATTCAAGAATAATAAAATTAAAAATCTAAATTATGAAAAAACTGATTGTATTAGGATTACTTATATTGATTTCATGTCAAGCAATAGCTCAAAATAAAAAACTTTACGAAGCGAGTACTAATAAATTTGAATTCGTTGCAGTTCCTAAATTAGGTTACGCGAGACTTATTGAAACGGGAAATGGTCCAGTTACTGGCTTTATAAATGCAGGAGATTTATTACTTTCATTTCAACTTGGCAAAGAATTTAAATTGGCTTCAGGATTAGGTATGATACAATTTGACTTTAATAGAACCTTTGCAGGAAATACTACTAGTTTTAGAAATAGTTATTTACGAGTTCCATTAAATCTAATAGGAACTTATAGTATTTATAAAGTAAAACCAACCAATGAATCTGTTTTTTTAACTTACGGATTTGGATTTTATGCTAATAATTTAATAAAACAAGAAATTGACACCGGCATTGTTGCCACTTCTACAAGTAATCTAGGCTGGAATTTTGGATATTCTATTCAATTAGGAATGAAATTTATTGTCTCAGATGCATTAAACCTTGGTGTTGGTTATGAAGTTCAGTCGGACTTTTCTAAAATAAAATCAAACGGAACAGAACAAAAATTGGAAGGATTGAACACTATAAATTTCACAATAGGATTCAAATTATAGTTTTTTGTCAAAAATTAACACATCCAATTATTAAATGAATTTTCTTAAGAAATACTTCAAATACTAGATTTTTGGATTCTAATTTCTAATAACTACTTATATTTGCCACTCACAACAACACTTAATTAGAATGAAAGTCCTAAATGAATTAAATGCCATCTCTCCAATTGATGGAAGATACAGAAGTAAAACTATTTCTCTTTCAAAATACTTCTCCGAAGAAGCTCTAATTAAATACCGTGTTCTTGTTGAAATAGAATACTTTATCGCGCTGTGTGAAATCCCATTGCCTCAATTAAAAAATATAACTACAACGCAATTGGAAAGTTTACGAAATGTCTATAAAAACTTTTCGACCGAAGATGCCCTTGCCATAAAAGAGGTCGAAAAAACGACCAATCACGATGTAAAAGCCGTTGAATATTTTATTAAAGCCGCTTTTGAACAACTCCATTTGTCGGAATATAAAGAGTTTATTCATTTTGGATTAACTTCTCAAGACATCAATAATACCGCTATTCCACTTTCTACTAAAGAAGCTTTTGAAAATGTCTATTTACCTTCATTAATTGCCTTACTTTCAAAATTAAAAGACTTGAGCGTGGAATGGAATGCCATTCCGTTATTAGCTAGAACTCATGGTCAGCCCGCCTCTCCTACCCGATTAGGAAAGGAAATTGGGGTTTTTGTAGAACGCTTGGAAGAACAAATGCGATTGCTATTTAACATTCCATTTGCTGCAAAATTTGGCGGAGCAACTGGAAATTTCAATGCGCACCATGTAGCCTTTCCAAAAATCGATTGGAAGCAATTTGGCAGTCATTTTGTAGCAGAAAATTTGGGTTTACATCATTCTTTTCCAACAACACAAATTGAACATTACGATCATTTTGCTGCTTTTTTTGATGCTTTGAAAAGAATAAATACGATTATAATTGACTTGGATAGAGACATTTGGACGTATGTTTCGATGGATTATTTTAAACAAAAAATAAAAGAAGGTGAAATCGGCTCATCGGCAATGCCACATAAAGTGAATCCTATTGATTTTGAAAATTCGGAAGGAAATTTAGGAATTGCTAATGCAATTTTTGAGCACTTTTCAGCAAAATTACCTTTGTCCCGATTGCAAAGAGATTTAACTGACAGCACCGTTTTAAGAAATATTGGTGTGCCTATTGGCCATACAATAATTGCGTTTGAAGCTACATTAAAAGGCTTAAATAAATTACTTTTAAATCAATCGAAATTAGAAGCAGATTTGAATAAAAATTGGGCGGTCGTTGCAGAAGCTATACAAACTATTTTGCGTCGTGAAAGCTATCCAAATCCTTATGAGGCATTGAAAGAACTGACCAGAACCAATGAAACTATTGACAAAAATGCCATTCATAATTTCATTTTAACGCTAGCCGTTTCAGATGAAATTAAAGCCGAGTTGCTGCAAATTACGCCAAGTAATTATTTAGGGATTTAAACCATTTTTTCGATTTCTCAAACTAATTTTTATACAATAAAACCACTGAAATTAACCAACCGATTGGTTAAGGTATAATGAGTAAACCCCACCACCAAGATAAAGTAGAGGTGTCTCCAAATCTTCCTAAGTTGGAAAAATAAAACAGAAAAAACACTCCAAAAAGCAGCATAATAAAAGCAGTTAAATGGATTTTAAATTGTTTTTTTTGAGTTAAATAACTTGAAATTAGCACAAAGAACTGCCAAAAGTCATTAATAAAGCACCTTCTAAAGGACCTGCAGTTCTTATTGTAAAAAAGTAATTCCAAAAAAATAAAAGATTTTTAACCCATTGATTTTACTTTTCATCATTATAAAACATTAGTTCACAAAAAATTAAAAATATAAAATAACTCCAATCCGAAAGTTTTATAAAAATTAAAATTCTAATTTTGAGATCATTTTATTAGATAGTTTACTTACTTTTATTTGAAAACATTATTTTTGAAAAGAAAAAATTATTCTTTAAAAAAAACAAAAACTAAATTGTAACAAAACACCCTTTTTGTTTACTAATTGAAACATGAATACGAATTTAGAACAATCTTTTGTGCAGCAATTGCAATCCAATCAGAATATAATCCACAAGATTTGTAGATTATATACGAATGATGGCGATGCACATAAGGATTTGTTTCAAGAAATTACAATTCAGTTGTGGAAAGCTTATCCGAAATTTCGTGGTGATAGTAAATTTTCAACTTGGGCCTACCGAGTAGCTTTGAATACGGCTATCACTTTGTATCGAAAAAGTACTAAATCGGTACAAACCGTTGATTACGAAAAACAACAATATTTTCTGAGTCAAGACGAATACAATTATGAAGAAGAAGAACAATTGAAATTGATGTATAAAGCGGTTCATCAGTTGAACGATATTGAAAAGGCATTAATTTTTATGTATTTGGAAGACAAAGATTACACAGAAATATCAGAAACTTTGGGGATAAGCGAAGTGAATGCAAGAGTGAAAATGAATAGAATTAAAGGGAAATTAAAAAAAATATTGAATCCGTAAGGTAAAAAATATGAAAGAGCTGGATTTATTAAAAAAAGATTGGAAAAATAGCGAACATACCTTTGACCAAATTTCTGAATTAGAAATTTACAAAATGTTACATAAAAAATCGTCTTCAATAGTGAAGTGGATATTTGTAATCAGTATAATTGAACTTGGACTAGGTCTTGTTTTAGGATTGCTGTTATCGTTTACGAAATGGGATGAGGAAAGTATCAATAAAATTAAGGAATGGGGTATTTACAATTATTACATCGCTTCCTCAATCTTGATGTATGGAGTCGTGTTTTTCTTTATTTATAAGTTTTATTGTATGTATCAAAAAATTTCGGTGGTTGATACAACAAAACAATTGCTTTCGACCATTCTAAAAACCAGAAAAGTAGTGAAACAATATATCGCTTTTAATTTAACAGCTTTCGCTTTTTTGT
>CAIRNC010000309.1 GCA_903879875.1 uncultured Bacteroidota bacterium | reverse complement strand
CATAATGAGATAGCAACAACAAGGCTTTGGTATTGTCGGTACCGTTTAGGCGCGCCATAATGTTTCTGGATTTTACCAATGTGCCAAAGTCAGAAAGCGTGTATCCTTCTTGAATTTGCGTCTTTAAACCCAATTTTTGCAATTCGCTTTCAAGATAAAGCCCGACATTTTTGTGATTTTCAGCACCAACATAATGCGCTTTTTTAGACAAAACGGCCACTTGCGCTAAGGCTCTTTTTGTAGAAAACTCTGACAATGGTTTTTCGGTAGTGGCGCCCCATTGTGGCATTAGAGTGTAATAACTTAGTCCTATAACTGCGGCAAGAAACAGTAAGGAGAGCAGGGGAAAGTAATTTTTTTTCATTTTATATTTTTATAATTCTTGGTTGGTTGGTTTTAATAGGGTTTTGGTTTTAAATCTCTTTTTTTACCAAAATATAATAATCACTTTCCAAAGCCATATAGCCTTGATCGTACACAAAATAGTAAGTGTTTCCGGTTTTGGTATGTAAAATGTTGGTGAAAAATTCAAAGTCAAAACCTTTGCTAGCGAGTTTGGTTTTGGTCGTTTTGGTTTTTCCTTCTGCGTTCAATTCACATAAAATGCGATAATTCTTGCGCAACTTGTTGTTTACATTGCGCATAAAATTGGTGCTGTCTTTATTGATTTTGTTGTTGTAGGCATTACGACAACCGTCGCTACAGAACTTTTTGTCCTCGCGACCTATGATTTTTTCGTTACATTCTAAGCAGGTTTTCATGGTTCGGTCTTTTTAGAATTTTGAATGTTAAAACTGGTGTTGTTGTTATAATTTTTAGTTGTTATATTGACAAACGTGCTTTATCCATTCGGTTTGCCATTTACAATATTTTTAATACGTTCAAAATATTTTGATATCATATCAAGTTCTGTTTTTTTTCCGTCAATAATATGATTTATATCTTTTGTTCTATTTTCTCCGTCCGAAATAAGTTTGTCAATTTCATTATGGTTTGAATATTTTTTTAGTTCTAAAATAATAACATCAATGGATAAATTTATACTAAAAATATATTCTTCAGCATCTTCTTTTTTGCAACCTAAATATTCTTTAATGCCGCAACTTCCAGGAATGAATTTTTCTTCATTTTTAATTTTTTGAAGTTCAGCAATTTTGGGTTTAATTATTTCGTCTGCATTTTTTATTTTATAACTTAATTCTTTAATGATTTTGTTTATACCATTTAAAGTTCCAGTATAATATGCACCTTTTTTAAATTCAGGAATAAATACTTCGTTTAGTATTTTTTCGGTTTCTAAATCAGTTAATAAATTTGAAATTCCATCCCCATTTTCAATTCTCATCAAACGTGCATTTTTTGAAATACTTATCAAAATTCCGTTTGATTTATCTTTCTTACCGATACCTAAATAATTCGCAAGAAACATAGATTGTGTTTTTAATTCTTCATAATTTTTAATTTCATTATCAAGAGTTATAATGCAAATTTCGGCTGACGTTTTTAATTCAAAATCTTTTGTAGTTTTCAGTAAACTGTCTTTTTGAATTGCACTAAATAAATTTTCAAAATCTAATATGAAAGGTTTGCTTTTTATTTTATCGTATTCGGTTTTATAATATTTATCTGTTTCATTTTTGCTTTGACAAGATGAAAAGTTAAATAATAGTATTAAGCAAAAAAATGCGGCAAATTTTTTCATGTATTATTAAAATGTTTTTTGTTTTTAGACTCTCAAAGCTTCATTGTTAAAGTGTATTTTTGATTAAATAAATTCCTGTTT
>CAIRNC010000308.1 GCA_903879875.1 uncultured Bacteroidota bacterium | reverse complement strand
TGATTAATAACAATGCTAATAATGCGAATTTTTTCATTTGGATTTCTTTATGTGAATAGAATTAACAATTATTTATTTTTTAATAATCTTCCCCGATTGTGAATAAGTATTAGATTCAATTTTATAGTAATAAATCCCAGAATGAATTGATTCCAACGAAACAGAGGCGTCTGATTTAATTACTTTTTTTTCTAAAACCGTTTGTCCTAATAGGTTGAATAGGGTAAAGGTCGTAGTTTCAAAAGCATCAGGAAATCCCAATGAAATCATTTCCTGAACGGGATTTGGATAAAGTGTAAATGTAGTGTTAGAAAAATTATTTATAGCTAAAGCATTGGTAAGCGCCAATTGAAAATTCGGAATTCCATAACCGTAATAAATGTCTGGTGTTGTAAATTTATCTGCCGATTGTTTTACAACATCTATAATTTGTTGATTGGTTAAAGTAGGTACTGCTTGCCAAAAACTAGCAATCATACCTGCCATAATTGGACCCGAAAAAGAAGTGCCACTTCCAGAAATAATTGCACCATCTATATAAGATACAATGGAGCTTTGGCCTTGAGCTACAACGTCGGGCTTAACTCTTCCGTCAAAACTTGGGCCAATGGAACTAAAAGTTGCATAAGCCTCCATATTTGTTACAGCTCCAATTGCTAAAACATGTAAGGCTTCAGCAGGAACACCAACATGAGGTTCAACAGATTCGGCATTATTTCCAGCACTTGCTACAACTACAATTCCTTTGCTAAACGCCATATTAGCGCCTTGTGAAGCAAAATTAGTATTACCCGTCATATCGGAATAGTTATGACTGTAAGCAGGATTATCATATTCAAAATAACCTAATGAGGAATTGATAATATCAACACCCAATCGGTCTGCTTCTTCGGCAGCTTCAACCCAATTGGATTCTTCAACTGGATTTTCAGAATTGACATCTTCGGTAATAAATAAATAATAACCGGCATTGGGTGCTGTTCCTACCAACTGACCATCCGTATAGCCACCCATTGTAGAAAGCACCATGGTTCCATGTGCATTTCCTGTATAAAAATCGTTGTTTTTATTCACAAAATCGTAGCCGCCAAGTACTAAATTATTATCAAATAATCGTTGAAAAGGTTGTGCTGTATTTACACCTGGGAATCCAGCATCAAGTACCGCAATTATTTTCCCTTCTCCCGTAAAATTTTGTTGGTGTAACAAATGCCCATTAAGCATTTGAATTTGATTGAAGGAGTTTCCATAATTATAAGAAACGTTTATATCAAATTTTTTATTTACAGGTTTTATCAATTTTGGAATTGTCATTTTTAAGTTCAAAGTGTTATCGGCAAATCGAATATGATCTACAAAAGACAATGCACTCAAAGCCATAATATCGGACTGTGAACCTCGAATGTGAAGGCAATTCAACCACTTGGATTTAGCATAAACCGATATCCCCGTACTTGAAGTAATTTGATCGATATACGGTTGATAAATTGGCACATCCGAAATGTCTAACGAGATGCCTTGTGCTGTTCTTCGGTCTAAGGCCCTTTGGGTAAGCATGGATAATGGATTGCTTAAATAGGTAGAAGAATTGGGTTTTGCATTAAAATAAACCCAAGCATCTTGTTGGGAAAATGCAGAAAAACTAATAATTAAAAATACAAACAACAAACTTTTTTTCATGTCCTAATTATTTTTTCGATTACAATTATAAATAGCAAAGGTTATTTGGAGGAATCTATACATCAAAAGTAATCTTTTATTCGAATTGATACAAATTTGGAATTTCCATCGAAATCATACGATTTCAACCTGTGAAAGTTAAATTGTTTTAATCAACACATTCCATCAATAACAAATCACCATCGGAATGTTGAATCGTTACCATACCGTCTTTGGCTACATGATTGCTACTTCCAGTTCGGTATCCCATTGTTAAGGCTTCATTTTGCAAAGGATAAAATAAATTTTGAGTAGTGATTCCAGTAACTTTTCCAACAGGAATTAATGAAATGATACTGTTTTTGGTGTACCATTTTTCAAATTTATTAGGTAATAAAAAGATTTTGGAATGGTCGTCTAAAATTACAATTTTCAAAACATTTCTGTATTTGACAATATTGGTAAGATTAGTAATTGTATGATCAGCACGTTTTCCGGTGGCCCAAATAACATTTACAGCAGGAATTTTTCGTTCGATTAAATAATCGAAAGCTTTCTCTAAGTCTGTTTTTTCTTGATCCGGAGTATGTATAATTTCAATTGGGAACTGTTTTTCTTTGTAAAAATCGGTATCAAAATCGGCATCGAAGTCGCCTAACAAAACATCAACTTTTATATCCATTTCCATGACGCGAACCATTGCCGAATCTAGCACAACAACCAAAGGAGACCATTCCAATAATTGCCCTACAAGCTCTGGATTACAAGAGGCTCCATTGGCAATTATTAAAGCAGGTTCTTGGTCGTCGCGAACGATATGATGTGATGACATTTGATTAGATTTATTTACTATTTATTTGATAACAAATGCTTTGAAAAACTAAAAATGAAGTGAAATTTTAAACGATTTTAGTTTGTTCAATAATAAATTAATCGTGCTTTCCATCGAAATACGTGTGCCATTTGCCTTGCACTTTCATAACTTGTTCAATTACGTCACGAACGGCACCTCGACCTCCTTTAATATGGGATATATAATTGGAAATTGTTTTAATTTCAGGACTTGCATCAACGGGGCAAGTAGGCAATCCAACCAGTTGCATCACGTGATAATCAGGAATATCATCGCCCATGTACAAAACGTTTTCTGGTTTTATTTGATACAATTCGATATATTCATTAAAGGTATCCACTTTGTTTGGAGAGGCAAGATGAATGTCTGTAATACCAAGATTTCTTAATCTAATTCGAACACCTTCGTTATTTCCACCAGAAATGATACAAACATTATATCCAGTTTCTAAAGCCGCTTTCATTGCAAATCCGTCTCTGATATTCATAACCCGAAGCATCTCGCCAGAAGGAGTAATGTGTACAGAGCTATCGGTTAATACGCCATCTACATCAAAGATAAATGTAGTGATGTGGTTCATTATTTCTTTATAACTTTTTGCCATTATTTTGTATCGATTCTGTTAGTAATTTATAAATATTTTTTTGATTAGTGTCATTTAAAAAAGCTTGGTGTGCCGCAATTGTAGTAGTGTCATTCCGACTAGCGGGTCCCGTTTGAGCGGCTTTAGGGGAAAGATTTTCTATTTTTTGAGCGGTTTCTATTATTAATGGTTTTAAAATTTCAAAAGGCACTTGATGTGCATCGCAAATTTCATTTCCAATTTGATACAAATGATTTACAAAATTACAAACAAAAACAGCGGCGACATGCAATGATTTTCTTTGTTCAGAATCAATTTTATAAACCGTATTTGAAATGGATTGTGCTACTTTTTCTAATAAGTTATAATCTGATTCTGCCTCAGCTTCTATACAAATAGGAATTGTTTTGAAATCAATAGCTTTGTTTTTTGAAAAAGTTTGCAACGGATAAAAAACGCCATTTCGGTTGTTTTTACCTAAAGCGTCCAAAGAAACACTACCAGAAGTATGTACTATTAACCGATTTTTAAAAGGTAATTTCGCGGCGACTTCAGCAATGGCAATATCAGAAACGGCAATAATGTATAAATCAGCTTCTTTTAAATCAGCAAAATCGTACACTATTTTATTTGAATCGATATAATTGTTCGGCATGATTTCACTTCTCGAATAGACTTGAAATAATGCTACAAACGTACTTTTAGTAAAAGCTTTAATCAAATGTTGACCTACATTTCCAGTGCCAATTATTGTTATTTTTATCATCCCAAATGACCTAAAATTTTAAATTTTTAAGAGTATTTTAGCTCATTTTTCCGATGGCACAACTCACATAAGATTTCGCTTTAGAGCCTAAATTGTTTGCTTCTCCATCTTCTGGATAACCTAATTTTTTAAGTTTAAGTTTTACTTCTTCTAAAGCAACTTCGGAGTTATAATCAAAACTTACAGCACTTTCTTCTACATTTATTTCAATATTTTCGACAGTGTCAATCGTTTTTAAATTATTAGTAATGGTATTGCCACATCCATTACATTTTAGATTTTGAATTATAATAGTTGTTTTCATTTGTTTATATTTTCAACAAATTTACGAATTTAGTTGTGACGAACTATTGAATTTAACATGCAAAGTCATTTTTTGCATTTGAGAATAAATAATTACACCCAACGGGTTAAATTTAATACAATTGCTAGGTTTGCTTGAAATTATTTGAAGTAAATATAATTGAAGAATAAAAACTTTATTTGTAAATTTAAACGGTAACCAATTTTTTTAATTTTATTATGGGTTCGTTTAGATTCATAAAAAAACGTATATCTTTTAAAATTTCATTCTTATTCTTATTCAAATCAAGAAGAATAATATTATCCATATCTCTCATTCTCTTGTTTATTTTATTGAATTTTGTAGATAAATACAGTTTTTTTACTTTGGTATATGCCCACATCAAATCAATTAATTCTTTTTCCTCATTGAGAATAAAAATAACTGCATCATAGTCATCAAAATTGATATCATTAAAGTCATCAAACTTATTGTAATCCACAAAATTTAAAATATCTATAAAGTTTTTTCTAAAAAAACTTTTATAAGCATGTGTCTTGTCAAATAGTAAAATGTTTTTTTTCATTATACGCTTTTATTTTTATTGTTTAAATTGTTTTAAGGGCAGTTAAATAATGTAACCCAAAACATTTTTACTACTTGAATAAATAGTTTTACTGCCCGAAAAACAAACTTAATATATGTAAATTATAATTTTAAATCTGGTTTTAATTGTCGGTAATAGACTAATTTTTGAGTAAATGCATTTGCTTCATTTTCATAATTTTG
>CAIRNC010000307.1 GCA_903879875.1 uncultured Bacteroidota bacterium | reverse complement strand
TGAATTTTCGAAATTATAATCCGTTTACGATATAAATACTTATGACTTGATTTCAGTTAAAGCCACTTCAGTAGATTATACTATAACACAGGTATATTATTCCTATGGTTTCGGGTAATATTACCCTATTTTTATAATTGAAAACCTGTTATTTACAAGCTTCTTTTATTTAAATAAGTGTATATCAATCGAATTTGCAAAATTACTTTCAATAAAAATGGAAATCACAATATTTATCTATGACTTAAAATAATTAGGCTATAGGTTAAATTTATTTTCAGAAAAGTCGTTTAAAGTGTCAAATAATCTGTTAATAGGCGGTTTGAGGGAAGGTTTTTTTATAGATTTAAGTTAAAAACCCTAGGGATTAGTTATAAATTAATAATAATAAGACGCAAAATAAACAAGGAAGCCGTCCCCAGTTAGAGACGGCTTCCTTGTTTATAAACAAAAAATTATATTTGAATTATTTTTCTAGTTTACGACCAAAACGGTCATACATTTTCACATAACTGTTGAAAGTAGCTTTGTTTTTGGTGTAAAATGCTACATCATTTGCGTCTTTCATAACGTTTAATAAGTCTCTATAACGTTCCACATCAGAAATAATATCAACATATAAGTTGTTTTGTTCGGATGCTTTTAGTGTGTTATAATACGTCAATGTTTCTTGGTATTTTTTAACAAGATTAGTCAAAAGAGCTCGTGCTTTTTCGGTTTCTTTAACTTCATAATATCCTTCAGCAAATGGAACTAACATAGTGTAATAGCCATATTTTTCTAATGGCATTTGAGTCATTGCTAAATCAATTACTTTTTTAGCTTTGTCTAATTTCCCTTCGTTGATTAATTGTTCCATTAATCGAGCGAGGTTGGTTCTGTAAGTTATACTGTTTTTTCTGGTTTCGGTATCGTGGTATATTTTTGGACTTCCACTATTGCCCCAATCCCATTTCATTACGATTCCATACATTTTATCGCTATCGATTTGTCCCATATCCAATGGGCTTCCGTCTTTACTGATACTTGTTTTGAGAGGGACAAGTTTATAAACCATACCGTCCAATTGTAGGTAATCTTTCATCCAAAGGTAATCATCGTCACCAAAACTTCCACCTGTGAAATAGATAGGACGTTTCCAATTGTTATTAGCAACAATGTCCAGCATCATCAAACGATTTTTGTACAAAGCCCTGTCTTTGATATCCACATCAATGTAAGGAACAATAGAATCGTTGTATTTAGGGTCAACTACTTTGTTGGCAATAATGGCATTTTTATCTACTGGTATTCTAATTTTATTGGTCAAAAAGGAGTGTATGGTCTGTCCGTTATCTAAACTAATAAGTGTTCGATCATCATCACGTCCTATGAATTTGATAAAATCTTTGATATCCCAACGTGCTTCTGTTTTGTGCGAATTGACCGAATAATCGAGCTTGTCTCCTACATATTGATCGTGTGTAAATGAAATAGGCATTGGTTCAGAGGTGTAAGCTTTGGCTTTCATTTGATCTATATACCAATCAGTCATAAACAAACTGGTGTTTACGATTCTAATATCTCTTCTTATGCCTTCAATTTCTTGAGCATACCAAAGCGGAAAGGTATCGTTGTCGCCAATGGTAAATAAAATCGCATTGGGTTCACAAGAATTCAAATAGGCTTTTGCCATTGCAGTCGCAGTGTATTTATCAGAGCGGTCGTGGTCATCCCAGTTTTGAGAAGCCATTAAAACCGGAGCGCCAAGAAGGGCAATCCCAATTACTACTGGTCCAGCAATATGAGGTGTTAACCATTTTTTAACCGAATCATAGATAGAATACACGCCAAAGCCAATCCAAATTGCAAAAACATAAAACGAACCTACCAAGGCATAATCACGTTCGCGTGGTTCAAAAGGTCTTTCGTTAAGGTAAATTTTCAGTGCTAAACCCGTAAATAAAAACAGAACTAACAATACATAGAAACTTTTTAAATCTTTGTTGGCATGAAAAACCAGTCCAAGAACGCCCAATAAAAATGGCAAGAAAAAGTAGAAATTGCGTCCTTTATTGTTCAAAACATCACTAGGTAGGTTGTTTTGCGAACCCAAACGAACTTCGTCTAGCACTTTAATTCCGCTCATCCAGTTGCCATCAAGGTCATCGTATTTTCCTTGCACATCGTTTTGACGACCTACAAAATTCCACATCAAATACCTCCAATACATATAACCGAATTGGTATTCAAACATAAATTGTAAATTGTCTGCGGTAGATGGTTTTTCAATAATGAGATAATCGCTATAGGCTTTTAGAAATTTGGAATAGCCTTCCAGGTCAATTTCTCCATCAGCATAAGCTTTTCTGAAATCCGTAACTGTTTTTTCAACTTCTCCTCTTAATTGTCCTACTGCAGCAGCAATACGCTCGTCACTTTCGGTATTAATATCTATGCCATATTGCCCTAATTCGCTTTCATAATCATATTCAGGATTCATTCTAAACGCCAACGGTTTTGTAAACGACATATAGTTTTCAGCATGTTCAGGATCCCACATTCTCGGAAGAATTGTTTTTTGGCTATCGTCACTGTTTTGCTCGGCATTTTTAAAATTATTAGTAATAATGTATTTGCCTGATTTATGATCTCTTTCGTAGTTGGGTGCTTTGTCTAAATAAGGTTTGTCTTTGTCTAAACCAGCATAAACATCAGAATATTGAGGGCCATAAAACAAAGGATTTACACCATATTGCTCTCTGTTATAATAGGCCAAAACTTCAGCAGCATCCGAAGGTTTGTTTTCGTTGATAACCGTATTGGCGTTGGCACGAATGGGCAACATCATCCATGTTGAAAATCCGATAAGTATAAAAAGAATACTCAATAAAAGGGTGTTGAGTTGAGCAAATCCTTTTTGTTTGGTATATTTTAGTCCAAAAAAGAAAAAAGCAATTAATGCTACGGCGACGAATATACTTCCAGAATCAAAAGGAAGTCCCATGCTGTTTACCATAAAGATTTCGGTTTTTCCGAACAATCCCATGGTTAAAGGCAACAAAAGTTTGAAGATAAAAAGTAAAACAGCTACCACTACTATGTTGGCTACAATAAAATTTTTAATAGTTACTGTTTTATAATGCTTGAAAAAGTAAAGCAATCCAATAGATGGAATGGTTAATAACGCCATAAAGTGCACCCCAAAAGAAAGTCCAATTACTAATGAAATAATCAGTAACCATTTATTGCCTCTTGGCGTTTCCATATCTTGTTCCCATCGCAAGCCCAACCAAAAAAGCAAGGCGATAAATAAGGATGCCATAGCATATACTTCCGCTTCTACGGCATTGAACCAAAAACTATCTGAAAAAGTATAGGCTAAAGCGCCAACAAAAGAACTTCCTAATATAGCAATGGAATTATTTTTGTCTATTTCGGCAAATCGAGAAACTAGTTTTTTTAATATGATGGACGAGGACCAATATAAAAACAATATAGTAAATGCGCTGGAAAAAACAGACATCATGTTGACCATAAAAGCTACATGTGCATCATCAATCGCAAACATTGCAAAAAAGGCTCCCATCATTTGAAACAATGGCGCTCCAGGCGGATGACCTACTTCTAGTTTTGCTGCCGTTGCAATGTATTCGCCACAGTCCCAAAAACTCATTGTTGGTTCAACGGTTAATGTAAATGTAACTAAGGCTATAGCAAAAGCAATCCAGCCCGTGATGGTATTCCACTTATTGAAATTAAATGTCATCATAATTATCTAATGATTTTGATTTTGAAATTCAACTGCAAAGAAAATGTTTTTTTGTGGATTGAAACGAGCATTAACAAAAATTTCATTATTTCTCATGAATACAATCTTTAAACTTTGTTGCAGGTATGTCTTTATAGCATTGATAGGCAATTTAGGACCTCAAATGATGTTGTTCTATGCAATCGATATCAAGTTTACTTATTTGGCTTTTGGATGTTTGCCTTTATATCAATTGTACAGCATCAAATAATTACCGCAACCTTTTATAAATTAATTGCTTCAATCGCCCTTTCATAATTCGAGAAGGCTTGTAAATGATTTTGGCACTTTTGATGTTGGCTTTGCCTAAATCCTTTTCCGTATCTGCGGGTGTGCCTTGCAGAGTAATTTGAAATGAGCCTAGATTATCAATACGCACAATGCGTCCTTGAGCAAGCGCTTCACCAATGGCATCGGTTAAACCAATAATTACACCGTAACAATCGGCACGACTCATCGAAGAGCGAGAAGCCACAATTCGGGCCAAACTGTCTAAGTCTTCTTCGCCTTTGTGCACGGCACAAGGAAAATATTTTACTTCGGGAGGCGATACCAATGCGTTTTTCTTTGGTACCATTTTAAAAGATATGGCCATAATTTTTTCAGGTTAGGGTTGATAAAACGTTTCATCAGGATAGAATTTTAGGTTCGTCCTGATGTATTTATTCTTT
>CAIRNC010000306.1 GCA_903879875.1 uncultured Bacteroidota bacterium | reverse complement strand
GAATCGTAAAACGAAACGACGAAATGCTAAAACTAACCTCAACAGAGTTTAATTTATTAGCGCTTTTTATGAAAAATGAAGGTAGAGTTTTAACGCATCAATATATTTTGAAAGAAATCTGGGGTGTTGGTTATCAAACGGAAACCCAATACCTGAGAGTCTTTGTCGCCGCATTGCGCAAAAAAATTGAAGAAAATCCAAATCAACCCAAACATATCATTACAGAAAGTGGTGTAGGCTACCGCTTTAGTTAATCTTTATAAAATCTTTATATCTAGCCACTACATCTTTATATCCTACAAATACCATTTATTGGAACTTTGTATCATTAAAATTTTAACCAAAATTGAAAATGAATACAACAAAAAATGGTGTTGCAAATAAAGTAACTGTTGCCTCACTTTTAGTAGCATTAGGTATTATATATGGAGACATTGGAACAAGTCCGCTCTATGTTTTTAAAGCCATAATTGGCACCAGAGACATCAATTTAATGCTGGTCTATGGTGGCGTTTCTTGTGTCTTTTGGACTTTAGTTTTTCAAACCACAATCAAATATATTTGGCTTACCCTTCGTGCCGACAATCATGGTGAAGGTGGTATTTTCTCTCTTTATGCACTTGTGAGACGGTATGGAAAAAAACTAGTGATACCAACAATTCTAGGTGCTACAACGTTACTTGCTGACGGAATTATAACTCCTCCTATTTCCGTATCATCAGCAATTGAAGGATTGAGTATGGTAAAAGGTTTGGAAACTATTATCATTCCCGGAAACCTATTAACTGTCGGAATTGTTGTCGCTATTATCTCTTTACTGTTTTTCTTCCAACGTTTTGGTACACAAGTTATAGGCAAAGCTTTTGGTCCTATTATGACCATTTGGTTTAGCATGTTGCTGATTTTTGGTGTAAACGAAATTTTGCATCACATCAATATACTCAGTGCTTTAAACCCTTATTATGCTTATGATTTATTGGTCAATTATCCAAAAGGATTCTGGTTACTTGGCGCCGTTTTCCTTTGTACCACCGGAGCGGAAGCTTTGTATTCTGATTTAGGACATTGTGGTATAAAAAACATTCGTATCACTTGGATTTATGTGAAAATAAGTTTGGTTGTAGCCTATCTTGGACAAGCGGCTTGGTTAATGCATCAAGGTGATTTATTATTGAACGGTAGAAATCCGTTTTTTGAAATCATTCCAACATGGTTTTTATTGCCAAGTATTATTATTTCCACTTGCGCTACAATTATTGCTTCTCAAGCCTTAATTAGCGGAAGTTTTACACTCATTAGCGAAGCAATGAACTTGAACTTTTGGCCAAGAATTACAGTACGTCAACCTAGCGATAGTAAAGGACAAATCTATATCCCAAGTATCAATACCATTCTTTGGTTTGGTTGCGTTTTAATGATGGTGTACTTCAAAGAAAGTTCCCACATGGAAGCGGCTTATGGTTTCTCTATCACCATTACAATGATGATGACGTCGTATTTATTAAGTTATTTTATTTATTACAGATTAAAATGGAAAAGAATCTATGTGCTGATATTTTTAGCTGTATTTGGAACAATAGAAATTGCGTTTTTTGTAGCCAATGTGGCAAAAATTAAAGAACGTTGGATGTTTTTGTTTTTTGAATTGTTCATTTTCTTAGTGATGTATATTTGGTATTATGCTCGAAAAATCAACAATCGATTTACAAAATTTGTAGAATTAGGCAGGTACAGTAACCAACTTACTGAATTGAGCGAAGATGATGCCATTCCAAAATTTGCCACTCATTTAATCTACCTTTCAAAAGCAGACAGAAGACACGAAATAGAGGAAAAAACCATCAAATCTATATTTGCAAAAAAACCAAAACGTGCCGATGTATATTGGTTTTTACACCTCAATCGAACTGAAGATCCTTATACATTATCTTATGATGTGTCGGAATTGGTTGATGACAAAATAATAAAAGTAAATATCAATGTTGGTTTTAGAATTCAACCCAAAACGGAACTGTATTTTAAAACTATTGTCAAAGAATTGGTCGCCAACAAGGAACTCAATTTACACATTCGCCCTGATGGATCGAGCAAATACAACAACGAACCCGATTTTAAATTTGTAGTCATCGAGAAGTTTTTATCTATAGAAAACGAATTTGCGCTGCGTGAAGGACTTTTATTGAATGGATATTTCTTTTTAAAACGTCTTGGTGTTAGTGATGAAAAAGCATTTGGTTTAGAAAAATCAGATGTTGAAATAGAACAAATCCCTTTGGTTTATCAACCGATAACCAACATAAAATTAGACCGAGAGTAAAGATAACGATGAAAACAGACTCTTCATTCGTGCTTTATTGTATTTATTTTAAACTAAAAAATAGATCAATTGAAATCGAATTAAAAAATCATTTAGTACTCAAAGGGAAATTTATTGGCTTTTTTAGAGGCAATACAACCTATATCTCAAAATGGCATTTGGTTGATGAAAATGTACTTTTAGGGACAGACGAATTTGGCTTTTTAATAGGGCATCTCATAAAACACAACGATATTTCCAAAATTAAATTTTTGGAAGACTACTCAATAATGAACTTTTAAATAAAACAAATGAAAACTAAAATTATTACTCTTTTATTAACAACCCTTGCTGTCTATAATAGCAATGCACAAACTGAAAAGCCAAAAGATTCTATTGCTGAAAAAATACCATTTGAAGGAATGGACATGACGTGGCAAAATGGTTCCGACAGAAGAACTTCTCCACCCGTTTTATCAACCAAATATTTTACAGGAAGTGTTATGATTGATGCTAATTATACACATTCCTATAATAATCCAAACGACAATACTGTGGTAGGTTCAACAGCTTTAGCAAGAAACAATGAAATGCAAGTATCGAGTGCAAATCTTGGTGGCGAATTTAATTATGAAAATGCTAGAGCAAAAATAATGATGCAATTTGGGACTCGCTCCACGGTAATTCCTCGAAATGATTATAGTGTTTATAAAGGGCAATATCAACTGGATAATGCTTATTGTTATTTATCAGAAGCCTACGCAGGCTATCACTTCAACAAGTGGTTCGGAATTAATGTTGACGCAGGTATGTTTATGTCATACATTGGATTAAATTCATATTATCAGGTTGAAAACTGGGAGTATCAAGCCTCATTTACTTCCGACAATACACCTTGGTTTTTCACTGGATTAAGGGTTCAAGTTTTCCCAACAAAAAAACTAAAATTAGAAGGTTGGATCATCAACGGGTGGCAAAGTTATGGCAAATTCAATAGTATGCCTGGATTTGGAGGTAACATCACTTGGTGTCCAAACGAAGCGGTAAAATTATTAACTAATGATTATTATGGTACAGATGCTGCTGGCTTGAAAAACAGAGTTCGTTTTCATTCCGATAACAGTTTATTGGTGCGTTATTTCAATAATCCAAAATCAAAAGGGATTAGTAAAGCAGCTTTTTCAACTACTTTCGATATTGGTTTTGAAAAAGGCGATGGCGTAAATGGATTTGATACCAGTGACCCAAACAATCCAGCTCAATATTTTATAAGTGGTATGGCATACAATAGAATTTGGTTTAATAATGATACCTTGGCATGGACTTTTGGTGGCGGCTATATGACCAATCCTGGGCGGTATTTGGTTTTGTACCCTACAGGCCAAGCCAGTCCACTACCAAATCCAAGTAATCCAACCCAAACAGCAGGTGCTTTTCCGTTTTCGGCAAATCCTGGAGATGAGTTTAAAGGGTTTGATTGTTCAACCGGTGTTGATTTTATGCCCAACCAAAGTATTACCTTTCGAGTAGAATTTGTACATAGAGAAGCCAATGTTCCCTATTTTGCTGGCTCTGGAGGTGTTACATCGCCAACAGGTTATACCACAACTCCATTGCCTGCTGATTGGAGACCCGATTTAGTCAAAATGGAAAATAGAATTATTTTTGCCGTATTGTTTCGGATTTAATTTTAAAACGGAACTACCCGTAAGTAATAAATAAAACTACATTTTTTATGTTTGTAGTTTTATTTATTACTTTTGTTTTTCTAAAAAAAGTATTTATTCATAAAATTTCTTTGTGAATAAATTTTGAATATTCAGAAAAGCAAACCTATGATTAGACAACTAATAGTGCTAATTTCTATTGCCAGCACATTGTCGGCGTGGGCGCAAAAAGAT
>CAIRNC010000305.1 GCA_903879875.1 uncultured Bacteroidota bacterium | reverse complement strand
CCAATGGAGAAATTGGTTATTCCTATAATGTTGGAACATGTGCGCTTCAAACCAATCAAAATCAAATAGAAAATGATTTTGTTGCCTATCCAATTCCAGCGAACAATAATTTGTATTTGAATTTCAAAGATAAATCCATAACGCCTTTAGGAAATATTTGTAACGCTTTAGGGCAAATAGTGATGAAATTCAATTCTAATGTTATAGATACATCTACATTGACAGACGGAGTCTATTTCTTACATATTGAAGGCAAAAATCAATCAACTAAAAAAATAATAATTAAACATTAAAATAATGAAGAAGTTACTAACTCTAATATTTGTATTTTCAACAGCTCCATTTTTTTCTCAAAATATAACACAATCCGAACTGTTGGGTAGGCCAACAAATAATAGTATAACGATTCAAGCCTTTTTTGATGCCGATGTCGATGTTGCTATTCAATTTGGTACTTCTTCTGGAAATTATACCAGTCAAACTCCTTGGACGAATGTTATTGCTAATAATCCTGCGGAAGTACTATTAACAGGGCTTTCAGCTAATACCAAATATTTTTATAGAATGTTGTATCGTCAGCCCAATGCAACTGCTTTTACAATTAGAACAGAACATACTTTTCAAACCCAACGCCCAGTGGGAAGTACATATAAATATGTAGTTCAAGCCGATCCACACATGGATGAGCAAAGTAATATTCCATTATATCAACTCTGTTTACAAAATCAGTTGGATGATAATCCTGATTTTATGATTGATTTAGGTGATTTTATCATGACCGATAAATTAAAAAACCTAACTACTAATACTATTCCACACGATACCATTCCTTACAGATGTAAATTATTAAGGTCTAATTATGAAAGATTATGCCATTCCGTACCTTTATTCATTGCATTGGGAAACCATGAAGGAGAATCAGGTTGGAACTTAAATGGAACACCTAATAATATTGCTGTTTGGAATACACAGGAAAGACAAAAATATTTTTTAAATCCTGCTCCAGATGGTGGTTTTTATACAGGAGACACTACCATTCATAATTATGTTGGTTTACGAGAAAATTATTATGCATGGCAATGGGGAGATGCACTTTATATTGTATTGGATCCTTATTGGTATACCAGTCCAAAACCTACAGCAACAACAGGTTGGAGATGGACTTTGGGGCAGACACAATATAATTGGCTCAAAAACACATTGACCACTAGTACAGCAACTTTCAAATTTGTTTTTGCTCATCTAATTATAGGTGGAGATCCCGACGGACGTGGGGGTGTCGAATTTGCCAATTTATATGAATGGGGTGGCAATAACTTAGATGGGTCTCCTGGATTTGCAACAAACAGACCGGGTTGGGATATGCCAATTAAGGATTTATTAACCCAAAATCATGTCAACATATTCTTTCATGGTCACGACCATTTTTTTGGTAAACAAGAAAAAGATTGTTTAATATATCAAGAAACACCGCAACCCAGCCATCCAAATTTTAACCAAGCAACCTATCCGACGGATTATGGGTATCTTCAGGGTCAGATTTTGCCTAATTCAGGACATATTAGAGTTACGGTAACTTCAACGGGAGTATTGGTAGAATATGTAAGAGTATATTTGCCTGCTACTGAAAATGCCACTCGACATAATAAAGATGTTTCAGCTAGTTATTTTATAAGCACAGATAACTGTTATACGCTTGGTAATTATAACCCGGTAATGATTTGGAATTCCAATTATGCCGATGAGATTGTATATCCAAATCCTTTTTCAAAAGACACTAAAATTGAATTTGAAACAAAAGAT
>CAIRNC010000304.1 GCA_903879875.1 uncultured Bacteroidota bacterium | reverse complement strand
GGTTTGACTAATCTTGTACGATTAGATTGCAGTTACAATCAACTTCCAAGTTTAAATGTAAGTGGTTTGACTAATCTTCAATATTTATTTTGCAGTAACAATCAAATTCCTAACATAGATGTGAGTGGTTCTGTCTCTCTTGCTGAATTAAGTTGCAGTAATAACCAACTCACAACTCTGTTGATGAAAAACGGTAGTAATGAAACTTATTTAGGCTTTTATGATAATCCTAATTTGCAGTACATCTGTGCTGATGAAGGGCAAATTCCAGAGGTGCAGAGTAAAATAACACAGTACGGTTACACCAATTGTAATGTCAATTCCTATTGTACTTTTACACCAGGCGGTACATTCTACACCATTCAAGGTACCAACCGTTTTGACACCAATAACAACGGTTGCGATGTTAATGACAATATGCTTCCTAGTATGAAACTGTCATTTACTGACGGTACTGTAACGGGAGGGTTAATTCCAGATGCTTCTGGTAGTTATCATTTTGATGTGCAAGCCGGCACGCATACTTTTACTCCTGTTTTTGAAAATCCAAACTATTTTAATGTGTTGCCTGCTTCGGCAGCCGTTACTTTTCCATCCACAGCCAGTCCTTTTGTTCAAGATTTTTGTTTTACTGCTAATGGTTCACACCCTGATTTAGAAGTGGTGCTAATTCCAATCACACCTGCTCGACCAGGTTTTGATGCGGTTTATAAATTATACTACAAAAACAAAGGCAACACTTTACAATCGGGCACCATAGTGTTAACTTTTAACGATGCGGTATTGGATTTGGTTTCAGCTAACCCTGTGGTTTCAGCTCAAACATTGAATACATTGACTTGGAATTTCTCCGCTTTAGTGCCTTTAGCAACAGGCGAAATTGTGTTTACTCTAAATGTAAATTCGCCTATGGAAATTCCAGCTGTAATTGGAGGCGATTTATTGTCCTTTATGGCAAATATTAACCCCATTTCTGGTGATGAAACTCCTTCTGACAATTCTTTTGGCTACAAACAAATCGTTGTGAACGCCTTCGACCCGAACGAAAAAGAATGTATTGAAGGCAACAACATTGCCTTGGCAAAAGTCGGTGACTATGTGCATTACATCATCCGTTTTGAAAACGATGGTACGGCCAACGCTCAAAATATTGTAGTAAAAGACATGATAGACACCACCAAATTTGATATTACAACCCTAATCCCAGAAAGTGGTAGCGCTAATTATACCACTAGAATCATCAACACCAACCAAGTGGAGTTTATTTTTCAAAACATCAACTTGCCTTTTGCAGCAGGCACAAACACAGGTTATGTAGCGTTTAAAATCAAAACCAAACCTACTTTGGTAACAAGTAACACCTTCAGCAATACGGCGAGCATTTATTTTGATTATAATTTTCCAATTATTACCAATACGGCAACTACAACGATACAAGCTTTAGCAACACAAGATTTTGAGTTCGGCAACTATTTTACTTTGTATCCAAACCCAGCCAAAAACGTGTTGAACATCAGTACTAAATCTTCTATTGAAGTGCATTCAATAACCATTTACAACTTGTTAGGACAAGTGGTACTAGCCATTCCAAACGCTCAAAACCTGAATATTGTTGATGTTTCCAGCTTGAAAACAGGCCATTATTCCATAAAAATAACCTCCGACAAAGGCAGTGCTACTGAAAAGTTTATGAAGGAGTAGTAGCGTTAAAAGGACACTCCGTTGCATCTACTAAAATAAAAATAGGCACACCGATGACGCGGATTTAAAAAGATTAAACTAATTTTTAATCAATAATCAGCTAAAATCCGCTTCATCGGTATCATCTGTGTGCCATTATTGTAAGTAAATAGTTGTTTTAAATAATGTAGTATAAAGGTCTAATTTCAGTTTATGTGCTGCTTTTAAAAGCTATTGACAATTCTTTTTCTACAGGCATAATCCTTAGTATTGAATGGTTTCCAATATGTTTTCGTGCTCCTTTTTACACCTTTACGGTATAATTTAGGATACTTTTAAGAAAGGGACAACCCACTATATAGAAATTTATTACAAAGAAAACCTTACTTTTGCGCGTTGTTTAAAACCTGAAAATAAAAATGGAACTACTTATCAAGCTTTCTCAATTCTTATTGAGTTTATCTTTACTAATCATACTGCATGAATTGGGGCATTTTATCCCTGCAAAATTATTTAAAACCAGAGTAGAGAAGTTCTATTTGTTTTTTGACGTTAAATTTTCTTTATTGAAAAAGAAAATAGGCGAAACCGAATATGGAATTGGTTGGTTACCTCTTGGCGGTTATGTAAAAATTGCTGGAATGATTGATGAAAGCATGGACAAAGAACAAATGGCTTTGCCTCCACAACCATGGGAATTTCGTTCTAAACCCGCTTGGCAACGATTGATTATTATGCTTGGTGGCGTTACGGTTAACTTTGTTTTAGCTTTCATTATCTATATCGGAATGGCTTTTGTTTATGGCGACACCTATTTAAACAATAGCGAATTAAAAGATGGAATTGCCGTTACAAGCCCTGTTGGAGAAGAATTAGGGTTTAAAACAGGCGATAAAATCATCAGTATCGATGGAGAAAAAGCAACCAAATTTGATGAAATTCCAGGAAAAATTCTTTTTGCAAAAAATGTAGTATTAGAACGTAATGGTGAAGTTCAAACATTGAATCTGCCTGTTGACTTAATAGACAAATTACTTAAGGGAGAAAAAAGACCTTTCATTGATTGGAGGGAACCTTTCTTGATTGGAAAAGTACCGGATAGCTCTAAAAACAAAGGGGTTTTATTAGCAAAAGACAGAATCGTATCAATAAACGAAACAGATACAAAATATGCCGATATGGCAATAAATGTATTGAAATCGAATAAAGGTAAAACAGTAAATGCTGTCATTGTTCGTGATGAAAAAGAAATGAAAGTTGCACTTCAAATTAGTAAAGATGGGAAGTTGGGCGTTTTTCAAGGCGGAATGAGTATCTCTTCATTAGAAAAATTAGGTTTATATAAATTCAGCAAACAAAAATATAGTTTTCTGGAAGCTTTCCCTGCAGGAATTGAAAAAGGGGTGGATCAAATCGTGGGTTACGGCAAACAATTGAAAGCTATTTTCTCTCCAAAAACAGGTGC
>CAIRNC010000303.1 GCA_903879875.1 uncultured Bacteroidota bacterium | reverse complement strand
TATTGGCTTTTCTTAAATATTTCAAGGCGTCAAATGCGGATTTTTCACTACCTATAAAGTCTTTTTCATTCAATTGCAATACTGACTTATTTAATAGAGTTTTCGCAATTTTTCCATTATCTTTAATTTTTTTATACAATTTTTCCGCTTTAAAATAATTCAGGTAAGCACTATCGGACACAAACTTTGATCCATAATAGTCGCCCAAATAGCTAAAGGCTTTCCCTAAACCCAAGGTATCATTAGCTTCTTCACAAAGCCTTACAGTAGCTTGAACACTTTTTTTATAATCGTTCATCGCATTCATATTGAAATAGCGGTTAGCAATTTTAAAAAAATATATGCGCTTCATCGAGTCATTCTTTTGACCCGATACCACTGAAAAGGCTTTTCTTGTATAATAATGTCTTTTGGAATAAGGTAAGCTATCGTTGTTAGCTTTGTCAAACCAAACGGTCAGACTGTCGGTAATTGCAGATGGTTTTATTTTAGTATTGTGTTGAAAACAACCCAATACAAAACTAAAAAACAACAATAAAAGTATAATTTTTTTATTCAAAATAATTGCATAATAGCTTCCAAAAATACTAAAACTATTGACATAAAAAAAGGCTACCTTAAAGATAGCCTAATATATAATATATAGAGAAAACAATATTAATCTAATTTTTTGCTACCACCAGCTACTTGACCTGGAGTTCCTTTCACAGACGCAATAAAAGTATCGTTGTTTTTTTCTTTTTTAGTTTCGTTTGAGTTATATGAAGTTAAACCTACTAATGCGATAGTTACTACAGCTACAATTGCGATTACTTTTTTCATAATGTTTTAATTTAAAAGGTTAGTTTTTTTATATTTTTGATTTGTTTTTTATCATTTTGATGGTGTAAAACTACATCGCTAAAACGCTTTTGTCAAAAATATAATACATCGAAATGCAACTCTTTTGGCTTTGGTTGTTACTTCTGTTTCTATAGGGGTAATTTCTATATTATTACTTTTTTAATTAAAAAAGTGTTCGTAAACGGTAGAATGAGGTGTTTCTTTGATACGTTTATCCTATAACAGTAAATTTTACAAACAAAAAAAGGAAACCGTTGGGTTTCCTTTTGCATCAATTGTAATTGACACTACTCTTTTTTTGCTCTTTTCTCTTTCATTCGTTCAATAGTTGCTCCGCCAACCCAATAGGTCACGAAACCAACCAAGAAAAACATCAACCAAAATCCCATAGTCAGGACGGTTAAGAAAAGTAAAAACCCTAAATACTGTGTAAATCCAAACATATTTTTCCCGAATTAATGAATTCAATGGCAAATGTAAGTTTATTATTTTTTCTTACCAATAAATCACATTCAAAATTTACAAAATAGTTTTTAACATCTAAATTAGTAGTTGCTTTTTGTATTAAAAATTTAAAACTATAAACGTTAAACAAAATTCAAAATCAAATCAATAATCAGAAAATTATTGATAAAAAAAGTACATTTGCTAAATAGTTCAAGTGAAGAAGCTTGCCGTTATCTAGAGGAATGATACAAATAAAGCCAATCCATGTAAAAAAAATAAAACAGCAACTCCAAGTTAAAAAACCTTGGGACGATGTTATTGTTTTTATTTTAAATCTTCTTATTGCAACACCCGTTTTAATCATTTTACATCATACGCTGATTGACTTAAATTGGAAATTCCACTTGGATCGAATTATACTATTTATATTAGTCGTTGGTTTGATTCAATTGCTATTAAAAGCATTAAAAACCATCATTATAATATGTTTGTTTTTTTATTTTGTAGTGCTAATTTACGGTAGTCTTTTCAGTAATTATGGTTTTTCTACCGTAACTGAAGATTATCGATCCATGATTTATACTATGGCGGATAATCCTAATCCACAAGATATTATCATTTCAAAACTTTTGCCTTTTCCAAATAAATCAAAAATTATAAAAGCCATAGATTATGACAACCCAAAAGTTAGGAATTTTGCTCTAATGACGACAACTAAATATTTTAGAAATGTAAAAGGCTTTCATAAATACCGTACGATAATTCAATGTTTTGCAGTTTTTAAAGAAATTAAAGAAAATTGGAATTATGTAAATGACCCTAAAGAACGCGAATACATCGCAAGCGCAAGTGAGTCTTTAGTTCATTTTTCAGGAGATTGTGAAGATCATGCCATTTTAATGGCGGCTTGTGTTCGTGCTATTGGAGGAACACCGCGAATTATCAATACTGGAAATCATCTTTATCCCGAAATTTTAATAGGTTCTAAAAGTGATTTTGAAGCCGTTAATTTTTTAATAAAAGAAATATTATTTAAAAAAGAAAACAACGGAAAAACTATTCACTATCACATTGATGAAAGGGGAGAGATTTGGCTTAATTTAGATTATACCGCAAAATACCCTGGCGGACCATTTTTGTCAAAGGAGATACTTGGCGCATTGACTTTATATTAATAGGTACAATCTTAACTTTTCTTAAATTTATTTAAAGCTACTTTATACGCCACATTATAGCCTAAATAAGACTATTTTTCTATACTTTTGCACCGAAATTAAAACAAAAGAATTCATGTTATTAATAAACAATTTATCCGTACAATTTGGCAAAAGAATTTTGTTTGACGAAGTAAATACGGTCTTTACCAACGGAAATATTTACGGAGTTATTGGTGCTAATGGCGCTGGAAAATCTACTTTTTTAAAAATCATTTCGGGTGATATGGATCCAACTTCGGGACATGTGCATTTGGAACCTGGAAAAAGAATGTCAGTACTTAACCAAAACCACAACATGTTTGATGAACATACGGTGTTGGAAACGGTGATGATGGGTAACAAAATTTTATTTGCTGTTAAAAAAGAAATGGACGCTTTGTACATGGATTTTACGGATGAAAATGCCGATAGAATTGGAGAATTGCAAGTGCAATTTGAAGAAATGAGCGGTTGGAATGCCGAGTCTGATGCTGCCTCTCTTCTTTCTAGTTTAGGCATTTCAGAAGACAGTCATTATACATTAATGGCTGATTTAGAAGGGAAATTAAAAGTGCGTGTCCTTTTAGCACAAGCCCTTTTTGGCAATCCCGATTTGTTGATTATGGATGAGCCTACTAACGATTTGGATTTTGAAACCATTGCTTGGTTAGAAAATTTCTTAGCCAATTATGAAAATACTGTGATTGTGGTATCGCACGACAGACACTTTTTAGACGCGGTTTGTACCCATATTTCAGATATTGATTTTGGTAAAATAAATCATTATTCTGGAAACTATACTTTTTGGTATGAATCCAGTCAATTAGCGGCTAAACAACGAGCACAACAAAACAAAAAAGCCGAAGAAAAGAAACAAGAATTAGAAGAATTTATCCGTCGTTTTTCTGCGAATGTGGCCAAATCGAAACAGGCTACATCCCGTAAAAAAATGATTTCAAAATTAAATATCTCCGAAATAAAACCTTCTTCACGTCGCTATCCAGCTATTATTTTTGACCAAGAGCGCGAAGCGGGTGATCAGATTTTGAATGTTCAGAATTTAAGCGCATCGGTTGATGGTGAAAAACTTTTTACAAATGTCGATTTAAACATAGCGAAAGGCGATAAAATTGTTTTGTTTTCAAAAGATGCAAGAGCAACAACCGCTTTTTATGATATTTTAAACGGATTACAACAACCCGATTCTGGTCAGTTTGATTGGGGAGTTACTACAACACAAGCCTATTTGCCTGTAGACAATCATTCGTTTTTTGAAAACGATTATTCACTTGTTGATTGGTTACGTCAATGGGTTAAAACCGAAGAAGAGCGTGACGAAGTAAACATTAGAGGCTTTCTAGGCAAAATGATTTTCTCCGGAGAAGAAGCATTAAAAACCAGTCGCGTATTGTCGGGTGGCGAGAAAGTGCGTTGTATGTTGTCTCGAATGATGATGCAACGTGCCAATGTTTTAATGATAGACGAACCTACAAACCATTTGGATTTAGAGTCAATTACTGCTTTTAACAATTCATTAAAAAACTATAAAGGCTCTGTTATATTTACCACACATGATCATGAGTTTTCACAAACCGTAGGCAACCGTATAATTGAGTTGACACCAAAAGGAGCCATTGACCGATACATGACCTTTGATGAATATCTAGATAACGAAAGTGTTCAGGAATTAAGAGTGAAAATGTATTCGTAAAAACAAGGTGTAATTCCTTTTCAATTCAACAAACAAAAAAGAGTTCCAATTACATGGAACTCTTTTTTTGTTACAATTTATCAGAAAACGTATATTATTTTGATTAAAATTACTACCAACTTCCTCCGCTTCCACCACCAGAGAATCCTCCGCCGCCGAAACCTCCACCGAAACCGCCGCTTGATCCACCGCCAAATCCTCCAGAGCTTCCTCCTCCAAATCCGCCGCTTCGACCCAAACTGCTTAAGATGACCACATCGAGTAAACTTGGCCCACCGCCACTATTGTTACCCGAATTACCTCCGTTTTTCTTGCTTTTTGCAATGATAATAATAAAGATGATGAAAATAATAATGAAAAAAGGAATACTACTTCCATTTTTATCGTGTTTTCGTTCTCCTTTGTACTTACCTTTGAATACATCAAAAATAGCATCGGTACCTTTATCTAAACCTTTGTAATAACTTCCAGCTTTGAATTCGGGAACAATGATGTTTCTTGTAATTTCGCCGCCGATTCCAGCCGTCAATCTATCTTCAAGTCCATAACCCGCTGAAATCCAAAGTTTATGCTCTGCTTTGGCTACAAGAATTATAACTCCATTATCGTTTTGTTTGCTTCCGCCAATTCCCCATTCTTGTCCCCATTTTGGTGTAAGAATTCCAATATCTTCCCCTTTCAAACTTTCGATGGTGATGACCACAATTTGAGTACTTGTAGAATCAGAATATTTTATAAGTTTTTCTTCTAATTGTGCTTTTTCATCTGCTTGTAAGATATTAGCATAATCGTAAACCGAGGTTTGTTCATTAGGAATTTTAGGAATTGTAAATTGTGCAAATCCTATTGTAGTAAAGAAAAAGCAAACCAATATTTTTAGGAAAATAGTTTTTTTCATTTGATATAATTTTATTATCCTTTAGAAATTTCGTTTGATAATTCATTGATGTCATTTTCTTGCCAAGGAAAATATTTTTTTAATTGTTCGCCAGCTCTTAATATGCCGTCAATTAAGCCTTGCTTGAAATCACCATTTTTAAAATGGGCCTGCATAATATCTTTAGTTTTGTCCCAAAAATCAGCTTCAACTACATCATTTATTCCTTTGTCTCCACATATTACAAAAGATTTGGTTTGTATTGCTAAGTAAATTAAAACACCATTTTGAAGTTGTGTTTCACTCATTTTTAGTTCCTGAAAAACTTCTAAAGCTCGATCAAAAGGCACTTTTGAACTCGATTGTTCTATGTGCACTCTAATTTCACCTGATGTCTCTTTTTCGGCGATACCAATAGCTTCAACAACTGCTTTTTCGTCTGCAGTGGATAAAAAACTTTCAACTTTTGACATAATTTTTAGGTTTAAAACAGATTGCACCAAAATTCATTGGTGCAATCCGAATTGGAAATTTTGTTCATTTACCCTTAAAGGGCTAATCGTATTTTAGAATTTTACTTCAACTGGCTTTTCAGCTCCAGCAACCGCTTGAAAATAAGCTTTTTCTTTGTAGCTGCCTAAAAACCAACTATTAGGAATAGCTAAAATATAACCGTTGTATTCTTGAATGGATTCGTTAAAACGTGTTCTCGCTGTTAGTATTTGATTTTCTGTACTTGCCAATTCGTCTTGTAATTTCAAGAAATTTTCATTGGCTTTCAATTCAGGGTAGCGTTCTACAGAAACTAATAATTTAGATAAAGAACTACTAACACCGCTTTGAGCAGAATTAAAGGCAGCCAATTGTTCTGCTGAAATGTTTTTAGGGTCGATAGTTATTGATGTCGCTTTTGCTCTAGCTTCAATGACAGCAGTTAAAGTGCTTTTTTCAAAATCAGCGGCTCCTTTTACGGTGTTTACCAAGTTGCCTATCAAATCATTTCTTCTTTGGTAAGACGTTTGAACATTTCCCCATTCTTTTTCAGTGGCTTGATTGTAACGCAAAGCGCTATTTTTAATGCCAACAACCCAAAATCCGATAATTACTATTAGTGCAATAATAATTCCTACTGGTAACCATTTTTTCATTTTTGTTTAATTTAAAGTTTATTAATTTATTTAGAGTCCATTATAAAAAGTTTTTTTCTTTCTGACAAAACATATAATAATCCTGTGAAAATCCCTAAGAGGAAGAATCCTAGTACCCACAGAAATTTCATTACTCCATCTATTTTATCTGAATTTACAATTTCATATAATGCAAAAAGCAAGAAAACTAACCAAGATAACAATCCCAATACTAAAATAAATAGCGCTTGTTCAACATGTGCCATTTGCATAACGAATCCAATTAAAAAGGTTGTAATTGAAAAAGTGAATATTTGCGGAAGGTATTTGATTTTATACATTACTTAATAAATGCTATTTTTTATGATAATTCATTCTTAATTCCAAGTAATTGGGACTTAATTCCCTCTAGTTTACTGATGATTTCAAACTTATCTAATGTCTTTTTTTGTCCTTCTTTTAAGTGTGTTTTGGCACCTTCTAACGTGAAACCTCGTTCTTTTACCAAATGGTAAATCAATTGCAAATTCTTAACATCTTCTGGCGTGAACATTCGATTCCCTTTGGCGTTTTTCTTAGGTTTTAGAATATCAAATTCCTTGTCCCAAAAACGAATAAGCGAAGTATTTACATCAAAAGCTGTAGCTAATTCGCCAATACTATAATACCTTTTGTTGGGTGATAATTCTATGTGCATAGTTTTCGTTTTTATTCTCAATCAAAAATAATAAGTTGCATTCGTTAATCTAAAGATTGATTTTCTTGGTTTGCTAATTTTGAAATTACAACATATTCTGCCGCTGAAATATTTCCGTAATAAAAATTTATTGGATTAACGACATCGCCATTTTTGTGCACTTCATAATGCAAATGTGGTGCTTCGGAACGTCCCGTACTACCAACATATCCAATAACATCTCCCCGTTTCACTCTTTGTCCAGCTCTGACTTTGTATTTGCTCAAATGTCCGTAAAGCGTCTCATATCCAAAACCGTGCCTAAGCACAATATGATTCCCATATCCCGAAGCCGTATTGTCAGCTCTGCCAACAATGCCATCTCCTGTAGCATAAATTGGCGTACCCGTTTTGGCAGAAAAATCCATTCCCTCATGAAATTTTCTTACTTTAGTAAATGGATCACTTCGATAACCAAACCCAGAAGCCATTTGTCTCAAATTTTCATTCCGAACCGGCTGAATAGCAGGAATTGCCGCCAATAAATTGTTTTTAGCTTTGGCCAATTTCACAATTTCATCTAATGATTTTGATTGAATAGCTAATCTTTTAGAAAGTACATCAACCCTTTTTGTGGTATTCTTGACCAATTCTGAATTGTCGTATTTTTCTAATTCATTATACCGATTGGCATTTTTAAATCCAGCTTTTCTGTCTTCGTCTGCAATGGCAGCAGTGTTAAAATAAACCCTATATAAGTTATTGTCTCGCTCTTCAATAGTGCTAATCACCTCATCAATTTGATTCATTTTATTATTTAAAACGGCATAATGAAGTTTTAAATTCTCAATCTCTCGGGCTTGCAATCGATCTTTTGGTGTTTCAAAAAAAGGAGTGTTCAACAACACAATAAAACTCAAAAGTCCAAAAAGTGCCGACGCCATTAAAAATAATACAATATAGGCGAAACTTCTTCTCTTTAGAGGCTTTATTTTTCTGTACGCTAAATTCTCTGAGTCGAAATAATATTTTACTTTCGCCATATTTTAAAATACCTTATTTTTGCAAATAATAAAAGGTTAGTCGAACAAATTTAAGAAATGTTTCATTTGTTCAATGCTTTTTTGAATAAAAAAATTAAATCACTTCTAAATGGAAGTGAAACAAAAAATAGAATTTAATCGTTCGTCAAGTTTCTAAATGTTGGTACTTGCAACTAAAATACAATAAAAGCAATGACATCTAAAGCAATTCGTAAGCAATTCCTACAATTTTTCGAGTCAAAAGGACATGTAATTGTTCCTTCTGCGCCTATCGTTTTAAAAGATGATCCAACACTGATGTTCAACAACTCTGGAATGGCTCAGTTCAAGGAATATTTTCTTGGAAACGGAACCCCAAAAAGCCCTCGAATTGCCGATACACAAAAATGTCTTCGTGTTTCAGGAAAACATAACGATTTAGAAGATGTGGGTTTTGACACCTATCATCACACCATGTTCGAAATGCTAGGAAACTGGTCGTTTGGCGATTATTTCAAAAAAGAAGCAATAAATTGGGCATGGGAATTATTGACAGAAGTTTATAAAATTCCGAAAGAAAATCTTTACGTTTCTGTATTTGAAGGAAGTCCGGAAGAAAATGTTCCGTTCGATCAAGAAGCTTGGGATATTTGGAAAACTTTAATTGATGAAGACCGAATCATTCTTGGAAACAAGAAAGATAATTTTTGGGAAATGGGCGACCAAGGACCATGCGGACCTTGTTCAGAAATTCATGTCGATTTACGTTCGGATGCCGAAAAAACTTTGGTTTCAGGAAAAAGTTTAGTAAACAATGACCATCCTCAAGTGGTGGAAATTTGGAATAACGTATTCATGGAATTCAATCGTAAAGCCGATGGTTCTTTAGAAAAACTTCCAGCACAACACGTAGATACCGGAATGGGGTTTGAACGTTTGTGTATGGCATTACAAGGAAAAACATCCAATTACGATACCGATGTTTTTACACCGCTTATTGAAAAAGTAGAGCAAATTACTGGATTAAAATACACTTCTAATGAAGTTCAAAACATAAGTGAAGCTCAAAATAAAACCAACATTGCTATTCGCGTTGTGGTAGATCACGTTCGTGCGGTTGCTTTTGCAATTGCTGACGGACAATTGCCTTCCAATACAGGTGCAGGTTATGTAATTCGCAGAATTTTGCGTCGTGCCATTCGTTACGGATTTACATTTTTAGATACTAAAGAACCGTTTATCAATAAATTGGTAGAAGTTTTAGCCAATCAAATGGGGGAATTTTTCCCAGAAATCAAATTACAACAACAATTGGTTACCAATGTGATTCGTGAGGAAGAAGCTTCGTTTTTGAGAACCTTAGACCAAGGTTTGCAATTGTTAGACAAAGTAGTTACCGACACTAAAGGGAAAGAAGTTTCAGGAGCAAAAGCGTTTGAATTATACGATACTTTTGGTTTTCCTATTGACTTAACGGCGCTAATTCTTCGTGAAAAAGGATACGAATTAGACGAAGCTGGATTTAATGCTGCTATGCAAGAACAAAAAAATCGTTCCCGTGCGGCATCAGAAGTTTCTACTGAAGACTGGTCGGTTTTAATTCCAGGAAACGTTGAAACATTCGTGGGTTATGACCAAACGGAGAATGATGTAAAAATCACTCGTATTCGTAAAGTAGATTCTAAGAAAGATGGTGTTTTATACCAAATCGTTTTAGATAATACACCTTTTTATCCAGAAGGCGGCGGGCAAGTGGGAGATAAAGGAACTTTGGTTTCTGCCAATGAAACCATTGATATCATTGACACTAAAAAAGAAAACAACCTGATTTTGCATTTTGCAAAACAACTTCCAGAAAATATTGAAGCAGGTTTTGTGGCAAAAGTAAATACGGATTTAAGAGCATCAACTTCAAAAAATCACTCCGCTACGCACTTGATGCACTTGGCATTGAGAAACATTCTTGGAACTCATGTGGAACAAAAAGGTTCGTTGGTGAATCCAAATTACTTGCGTTTTGACTTTTCGCATTTTTCTAAAGTTTCTGATGAAGAATTAAGTCAAGTAGAAGCCAGTGTAAATGCTCAAATCGAGGCACAATTGCAATTGATGGAACATAGAAATATCCCAATTAAAGAAGCGCTGGACAAAGGTGCAATCGCGTTGTTTGGAGAAAAATATGGTGATTCAGTTCGAATGATTGAATTTGGCGAAAGCAAAGAACTTTGTGGCGGCATTCATGTGAAAAACACTGCTGAAATATGGCATTTTAAAATTATTTCCGAAGGAGCTGTTGCCGCAGGAATTCGAAGAATTGAAGCTATTACTGGTGATGCTGTGAAAGATTTCTATCAAAATCAAGAAAAAACTTTGGATGAAATCAAGGAAACCATGAAAAATCCTCAAGATGTTTTAAAATCGGTTATTACTTTGCAAGACGACAATGCCAAATTGAAAAAGCAAGTTGAGCAATTATTAAAAGAAAAAATTGACGGATTAAAAAACAATTTAGTTTCAGAATTTCAAGAAATTAACGGAATTAACTTTTTAGCAAAACAAGTCGATTTGAGTATGGGTGCCACAAAAGATCTTGCGCAAGCATTAGGAAATTCGTTACCAAATACATTTGTTGTTCTAGCATCTATTGAAGATAATGCTCCAAATATTCATTGTTCGATTTCAAAAGAATTAGTAACAGCAAAAGGATTAAATGCAGGAAATGTTATCAGAGAATTAGGAAAATATATCGACGGAAATGGCGGTGGACAGCCGTTTTTTGCTTCAGGAAAAGGGAAAAATGTAAACGGAATTAAAGATGCTTTGGAAAAGGCAGTTGAGTTTGTGAAGTAATACAAATTAAAAAATTACAAATGAAAAAAATTATTTATTTGATTATGGTTTCATTATTTGTTTCTTGTTCAAATACAAATAATGATACTGCAGAAGTTGAAATACAAAAGACATTAGTAAAGAGAATTACGTTTACTAATCAAAGTGGTACAGGTGGTGAATCTAATTTTATTTACGACGGAGAAAAATTAGTTGAGAAAAACGAAAATGGATTTAAGTATGAATATTTCTATTTTGATAATAAAATTGAAAGGATTGAAAAATATTTAGGAAGCACATTACAGTACAAAACCATTTATGAGTATTATGCTACAGGGAGTTTATCTAAAGAAATGAATTATGATTACGCCAACTCTATGTTTGAAGTAAAAATATTTGACCCAAAAGTAAATTATTGTGATGTAAAACTTTACAGAAATTCTTTAGATCAATCACCAACACATGTTGAAAATCAATTGTATTTAATGGAAAACGGAGAAGTGGTTGAAATTAGACGATACAATATAAATAATAGCTATTTAGGCAAAACAGTTTATGGCTATGATACTGCAAATAGTCCATGCAAAAATATTCTTTCTTTTAACAAGCAACTATCTGTAACTAGTGTAAACAACAATTTGCTTTCTGAGACAATATATAATCAAAACAATGAATTAGTTTCATCCGTTTGGAATGAATATGAATATAATTCTCAAAAATATCCCATTAGTTGTAGGAGAACAATAAATAATTTTGCAAATAGCAATACTGTTGTTTTGGATTTTCAATATCAATACTAAGTATTTTATAATTATAAAAGATTAGCTAATAAGCGCTTACGTCATTTAATTATTGATAGCATATTATAATATAGCAACCTTTTTTTATCAAAAAACCTTTTTTAGTTAAAACTTAGGAAGTTTTTTATACTTGCTCTAATAACCAAATGGGTACGAAAAGACACTAAAATTGGATGCTTTTTGTTTTAGTTTCGGATTGATTCCGAAAAGCAGCAAGCACTCATTTTTTTATTTGACAATCCATTACTGATAACTTAGGAAAAACTTGCCGCAAATTTTAAGGAAGTCTTATAATCTATTTTCTCTCTCCAATTTGCTGACGCCACATGGCATAATACAAGCCTTTTTCTAACAACAAATCGTCGTGTTTGCCTTGTTCGATAATTTTGCCTTGTTCCAATACAAATATTTTATCGGCATGCATTACTGTTGACAATCGGTGAGCAATTATAACTGTAATTCTATTGCTATCGGAAATATTTCTAATAGTGGCGTTGATTTCTTCTTCTGTAATCGAGTCCAAAGCCGATGTTGCTTCGTCAAATATCAATAAATTTGGGTTTCTCAATATGGCTCGAGCAATAGACAAGCGTTGTTTCTCGCCACCCGAAACTTTTATTCCACCTTCGCCAATTGTTGAATTTAATCCATCTTCGGCACGTTTCAAAAGGTTTTCACAACTGGCTCGTTTCATTACATCATACAATTCTTCGTCGGTTGCTGTTGGTTTTACAAACAACAAATTCTCACGAATGGTTCCTGAAAAAAGCTGGGCGTCTTGGGTTACAAAGCCCAATTGTTTTCTCAAATCTAGCAAATCGATTTTGGTAGAATCGATATTGTTGTACAAAACTTTTCCTTCTGCTGGCGGATATAATCCCACTAATAACTTCACCAATGTGGTTTTCCCTGAACCCGAAGGGCCAACAAAAGCCACCTTCTGACCTTTATTGATTTCAAAATTGATATTTTCGACCGCTTTAAAATTGGCGGTTTTGTGTTTGAAACTCACATTAGAAAACAAAAGCGAATGAATAGCACCCACATGCTCTGGGTTTTTAGGACGAAATTCTTTAGGAGCATGCAACAAAGCTTTGAAATTTTCCATAGAAACTTTGGTTTCATTCAAAGCAATAATAAAATTCCCCAATTCTTGCAACGGTCCAAAAATAAAGAACGTAAAAAACACCATAGTCAACAAATCGCCCACAATTATTTTTTGTCCAAATAAGAAGTAATACAGCGTAAAAACTACGCAAGTTCTCAGAAAATGAACCGTTGTGCCTTGAATAAAACTCAAACTTCTGATGAAACGGATTTTCTCCAATTCCAATTGTAATATTTTAAACGTATTCAAATTCAACCGTTTCTCTTCTTGATACGTCAATCCTAAACTTTTTACTAACTCTATATTACGCAAACTTTCAGTAGTAGAACCGGCTAAAACATTGGTTTGATTCACAATTTTTCGAGAAACAATTTTTATTTTCTTACCCAAATACGAACTCACTAAAGCAATAATAGGCGCCGTAATTAAGAAAATAATAGAAATTCGATAATCAATTCGAGAAACATAAATGATAACGAATATAAAGCCAATAACGGTTTGAAAAATTAATGAAATAGAAAGTGTAATTAATTTCTCAGAATCGGATCTTACTTTCGTTAATTTACTCAACGTTTCTCCACTGCGTTGGTCTTCAAATTCTTCAAATGGCAAACCAAGTGATTTTTTGATACCATCGGTATACATTTGTGCGCCAGTACGCTGAATCACTACATTGGTAAAATAATCTTGAAAGTTTTTAGTAATTCTCGAAATCATTGTGGCTCCAAGCGAAAGTCCAAGCCAAAATGCCACCGATTTGATAAAACCCGTTTCGTTGCCTTTGTATTTGAACAATCCAACACCGCAATCTTGCATTAATTTACCTGTAATTACAGAGTCAGATAAGCTAAAACAAATGTTGATTGCGGCCATAATAAGTGCCAAAATCAATAGCATTTTGTGTTTGATAATATAAGAATATAATAATTTCATGTTGGAATTTTATTAAAAAAGAACTGCAAAAGTAGTGAATAGATTGACATCGATTACAAACGGTTTAAAAAGGGTTTGTTCGTTTTCTTGTTCATTGCGTTTAATAATTTTCGTATTTTTGAAACATCAAGAAAAAACAATGAACTTTAGCACAAAAATACCCATTCCCGATTCCAATTATCCGATAGATTATACTTCAAAAATAATGTCATTGGGTTCGTGCTTTGCCGAAAATATGGCTGCAAAATTCGATTATTTTAAATTCCAAAATAATGTAAATCCGTTTGGCATTATTTTCAATCCCGTTGCTATAGAAAGAATCATTCAAAGGATTGTAACTAAAGAAGTATTCACAGAAAAAGACCTCTTTTTTCACAACGAGCGTTGGCATTGCTTTGAAGTTCATTCCGATTTAAGTCATGCTGATAAAGAGCAATTGATTCAAAATCTTAATGAAATTATCGAATTGACATATACTCAAATGATTTCATTATCGCATTGTATTATTACCTATGGAACGGCTTGGGTCTATCGAAATAGTGCTTCTAACGAGGTAGTTGCCAATTGCCATAAAGTGCCTCAAAATCAATTCGTAAAAGAAATTTTGACCGTCGAAAACATAACCCAATCCATTCAAAATACTATCGATTTTATTAGAAGTATCAATCCCAATTGTCATTTTATTTTCACTATTTCGCCTGTTCGACACCTCAAAGATGGCTTTGTAGAAAACCAACGAAGTAAAGCTCATTTGATTGCTGCAATCCACTCAACTC
>CAIRNC010000302.1 GCA_903879875.1 uncultured Bacteroidota bacterium | reverse complement strand
TCTGTTTGTGTGTTTTGTAAAAAACCAGCTCCAAAATAAATCATAAACCAACTAAAAAGTTCATTCTGTAGTGTTTGAACTTTTTTTTATATATTTGGTTTTCAAAATAGAAGGAATTTACTATGAAATCAAAAATTACTTTAGTCTTTATTATGCTTGTTTCTGTTTTTGCAACAGCACAAAACCAAGAAAACAAGTTCGATTTATTAAAAGATAAAACACAAACAAAAATTCTATACGATAGGGTTTTTGGTATTTCCAATGCAACCCATTTGGAAAACAAGCCAGTTTCTTCTCTATTTTTCAAACAAGTGTACCATGAAATTCAAAGAGCTGATTTTCTGGAACGTTTGCCGAAATATTACTATCTGAAAGAACAATCCAATTTGGGCTTTGCCGAAAACAAAGTGCCTCTTTCTCTTTTAATAACGGAATTTGAAAGCCAAAACAAAGCAGCAATCGACAATCATAATTTCTATTTAGACGCTAACGAACAATGGAATGTAAAATCCATAACAAATGCTTTTGACAAACACAACCTTACTCTTATAGCGCCATTATTGGCTTCCTACAAATCTACAGCGGTTACTTTTGTATTAAAAGACAATCTTATTTTCAATACTACAAATAAAAGCATACAACAGATTACAGCTGATTTTAACGATGGAAAAGGATTCCGAGTTTTGACTAAAAATCAATCGATAAAAGTGGAATTTTTAACTGCTGGAAAACAAAACATTCAATTTAGAATTCAACTTTCAAATGGAGCAATCATCAATCAATCGGCTACTTTTCAATCGGGTACAGTGGATAATTCCTTCGCTAAAAACGCAAATGCTACCCAAGATATTAATACTATCAATACCATTTCGTCAACCATTCCGTATCAAGGGTATGGTGAAACACAAGCCTTTTTGGGACAAGCGGAATATGAAATTTTCCCAGATGTGGTGAATGGAATTTTAGACAAACCCATTTTCCTTTTAGATGGTTTTGATCCCGGTGATGCCAGAAAAATACCTAACATTTATAGTATAATGAATTATGGCACCACAGGAAGTAATCTAGCGGATGACCTTCGAGCACAAGGTTTTGACGTTATTATTTTAAATTTCCCAACTTATACGCGACCTGGCACTACCAATGTTATTGATGGTGGTGTCGATTATATTCAGCGCAATGCTATGATTTTGGTGGAACTTATCAATCAAATCAATGCGCAAAAAGTGGGCACAGAAAAAAATGTAGTAATTGGACCAAGTATGGGCGGTTTAATAGCCCGATACGGTTTACGCTATATGGAAACCAACAATCTAAACCACGACACTCGACTCTATATCTCTTTTGACTCACCACATTTGGGAGCAAATGTGCCAATTGGTTTTCAACATCTATTTAATTATATGGGATATGGTCCTTTGGGTGATGTTACGCTTCAAGGCTTGGTTGATGGAATGTTTAAAAGTCCGGCCGGAAGAGAAATGTTAATTGATCAATTTGAAGGCCATTTACAATCAGGAAGTGCATTTGAATTCAACACTTCAGCGGCTTCTTTGTTGCCAACGGGTTGTCCAAATTACAGAACGCCTTTTCAAAATGAACTCAACACTATGGGCTTTCCTTTGACCACTCGAAATGTTGCTATAGCTAATGGAGCCGGCAACGGAACCATGACAGGAACTCCTGACATGATAGTTATGGGACATACCTTCAATATCTCAACCACGCAAAGAGCCATTATTGATTTGAGGTTTACGCCATTGGCCAATCAAACCAATGAGGTGAGCCATTTTAAAGCACAACAACAAGTGCTTGGATTTTGGTTTACCGGTTATGAAAGTTTGGCTAATTCTAAAGCACCAACCACTTCTAATGGCTTAGACTCTGCTCCTGGAGGAAGGTTTGACATGAGCACTATCGCAGCAACAGCCGGAACAAATGCTGTTTTATCGGAATTTTTCAATAACCTTCTAATTCAATATTTTGATTTTATTCCTACTAATAGTGCTTTGTCGATTAGTAATACTAGCAATTGGTACCAACCTGTTTCGGCAAACTCAAACACACCGTTTTTAGCACAATCAGTGCCTTCTGTAAATGAAAATCATGTGACGCTAAATGCTCAAAATACCGCTTTTGCACTCAACGAAATTTTAAATCCACCTTTGGCAGTAGAGCACCATCTATTTTCAGATTTGTTCGTCAAAAATCCAATCCAAAACACTATCGAAATAAGTAGTGCTGCTCCAATTACTGATGTAACAGTTACTTTGGTTGATGTTTTGGGTAAAACGATGATGTCTAAAAGCAATCAAACGATTGATGGAAATTACCAAATTCCGGTTGCGATTACAAAGGGAATTTACTTTCTTACGATTAAAAATATGTCTGGAAGTGTTACGCGAAAGTTAATAAAAGAGTAATCATTCTATTATATAAAAAGTAAAGAGGGATAACAATATCCCTCTTTTTTGTGCTTATTAATAAGATTATATGAACTCAATTGTTATCAAAAAAAACAGAAAGTTGCTTCTGTTTTTTAATTAATTCAAGTTGCTAGTTAAAAGTGATAAAAAAGCAAAGCAAAGGTTAAGTAAATTTGTTTTAGGAACCAATAAACAAAACCAATGCTTAGCAAAGACAAAATTATATCAATTTT
>CAIRNC010000301.1 GCA_903879875.1 uncultured Bacteroidota bacterium | reverse complement strand
TTCAGTCGAAATAAACGTGGATTTTATGATATTTATTTATCAATAGTTTCGTTCGAGCTATTTTTAAATACATACCGTATCTAATATTGTTTTTCAAAAAAAATTATGCCTTGAAATTAGTATACTCACTTCTTAATTAAAATAAAAATTGGTCTTTTCCATATCATCTTAAAAATAATTGAATCTCTTTGGTTCAGCAGGATGATGAAAAAAACCTTTTCTATCTAAACGGACAGTTCGATGTCAACAAACCAGAAATTTTTCTTAAATATTTACACTTCATGTGCGGATTTACTAAATTATTCACTATTTGCATAAACTATGATTTAACTAACGATGATAGTGCATTTCTTCGACAAACAATCCGCCTTTTGACATTTTTTTGGAAAGAAACCTGCCAAAAGAATAGCAACAGTATAAAAAAATTATTCATCAATGTCATCGTAGTAGAACTTGATGCATGTACAACCGTTAACAATGAATCCGATCGTTCTGAAAATACACCGAAAGAATTAGAAAAAAGCGTAAGAAAAAAAGAATACGAAACGTATATCGGCAATGTGATAAAAAAAGAGATTGAAGAAGCCCAAATGGAGAAGGAATGTCTGTTTTCTGTCCAAGAAAAATTAAATGCTAAAGATATACTCAATTTCATCGATCAAAAAAATATCTGGACCAATTGTTTCGCATGGAATGTCGATCGAGCTTTTCAAATAATTCAGCATCTTTTCGAACAAAGAACTGAAATGTCAATCGAAGCGCTTCTTGCATCTGGTATCAACGGTATTCACGAATTAGTGTATTCTGGCGAAATCCGAAATGAGGTTTTAATCCCTGTACAAGAGCGTTTTAAACGCGACTATTCTTTGTTTGACCGGGTCATTGAACGTCAAGGAAAAAAAATTATTAATTATGGTAAAAAAGTGATAGAATTACGTCAAAATATTGTTGATCAAATTGATCAAAAGTTGCAGGGCACATACAAAAAATTATCTCCATACATCGATGACGATATATTACAATACCAAGAAAGCCAAAATTTCATCAAAGGCTTAGTTCTAACAGAATTTGATGCAAAAATGGAATTTTTATACGAAAAACAGCTTATCTTACTACAAGAAGTCAGTATGGATCGTATGGTAGAGAGGTTGCATGCTACGAGAAGTATGGAAAATCCGAGTACGGAAGAAATAGAGAAAAAGTTGTGTACGGAAGCTACTGCCTGGTTTGAAACGCAAGCTACGCCTTTGTATATGGAATGCTTTGATTCTTCTAGGCTAAGTCGTGCAAAAAAACAATTACACTCGAAGATACTTGCTTATTTACTGGCTTATCGAGATTCTCCTGAACGTCGGTTTAGGGCAATAGAAGAAATGAAAAATACAATCAATAGTCATCAGTCTCGAAGTTCTGGACTAGCGGTAGGTTTAGGGTTAAACATTGAAATACATGGTGCCGGATACGGTAATATTCAATGTTTATCTTCTTATTCCGATGGGCAACGTACTGTGAATATTGGCTTCACGAATGACACAACCTTGGCTATGCAAGAACAGCGACATGTCCCTTTTTTCCGAATGCAACCTTCAATCAATTACGACAT
>CAIRNC010000300.1 GCA_903879875.1 uncultured Bacteroidota bacterium | reverse complement strand
CCTTTATTACTACAAATTTCAGAAGAAGAACAAAATTTCATCCTTCAGTTTTTTTTGTCTAGTGGCAGTTTAAAAGAAATGGCATTGCAAATGGGCAATAGTTATCCTACTGTTAGAAATAAACTCGATGATATTATCCAAAAAATTACTGTTTTAAAATCAAAATCATAATCAATGAAGGCATTATTTTTTAATCCGTTTTCTAAATATTCAGACCGTACTTTAATTTTTTTAGGAATCCTATTTTCTTTAATTGGAGGAATTATTGGTTATTTTTTCCATGCTCGTTATGATGGAATTTTAGACCTTCATTTTGTAGAAAAGGTAAAATTATACGAACCCTTTTTAGACATTTTTATCAATACGTTTGCATCAACTCTTTTTCTATTTATTGTTGGAAAATACATCAATAAAAAAACGCGTTTTATAGATATTTTGAATTTGAGCTTGATTGCTAAACTTCCTATATATCTATTGACTTTAACCAATATTGGCAATTGTATATATACAATATCTTCAAGAATAATTCAGTTCGTAGATCCAGCTAAAATCGATCAATTAGTGATTTCAGATATAGTCATTATGTTATTATTTGCTATGCTTTCCATATTGTTTTTAGTCTGGTTTGTAGTAATTCTTTTTAACGGATTCAAAACAGCAACGAATGCAAAAGAAACAAAGCATACCTTACTTTTTGTATTCGGACTACTTGCAGCAGAAATACTTTCAAAATCAATAATATATTTAATTCAATAAAAATTCAAATGAAAAAATCAATCGCAACGTATCTGCTTTTAGTGGTAGCAATTATGACTACTTATTCTCAAGAAAAACCTTCATTTAAAACGGAAGAAATAAATATTAATCCGCTGATTAATGGAAGTTTATTTTCGCCTTTACAAACGAATTCTAAAACAAATCTTGTTATTCTTATTGCGGGTTCTGGTCCTACAGATAGAAATGGTAATCAGAGTGGAATGACTAATAATTCATTAAAGTTATTGGCTGAAGCTTTAGCACAAAAAGGAATTGCTGTTTTTAGTTATGACAAACGAATAATAGCCCAAATGAATGCTAAAACCATTAATGAAAAAGAATTGTCATTTGATGATTTTATAAATGATGCTAAAGATGTTGTACGTTTTTTTAAGAACCAAAAAAAGTATAACAAAATTACAATTGCTGGGCATAGTGAAGGTTCCTTGATTGGAATGGTTGCAGCATTGCATGATACCGATGCCTATATTTCGATAGCTGGTGCAGGAAGACCGATTGATTTGGTGTTGGTAGATCAAATAGAAAAACAAGCACCGTTTTTAAAAGAAGAAGTGAAGCAAGATTTAGAATTATTAAAAAAAGGGACCACTTTTGAATTAAAAAATCAGATGTTGGCATCACTTTTTAGAGAAAGTGTTCAACCGTATATGATTTCTTGGATAAAATATGTGCCTCAAGATGAAATAAAGAAACTTCATATTCCAGTACTCCTTTTAAACGGAACAAAAGATTTGCAAGTAACAGTATCAGAAGCCCAATTGCTTAAATCCGCTAAACCAGATGCCTCTATAGCAATCATAGAAAACATGAATCATATTTTTAAAGAAATTAAAGGAGATGATACAGAAAATCAAAATAGTTATGCCAACCCTGAACTCCCAGTAATTTCTGAATTAATTGGTAGAATTTCTGGATTTATTAATTCACTTTGACGATTTAAAAATCGTTTCTTTGCCTTGTATTTCTGCAAAGATTTTCTTGCTTCTTTCTTTATTTTATTTTGCATATATCCCGTCCAACCCAACAAATAGCCTTTAAAACCAAAGGCTTGTTGGTTCCATTTCCAAAAATTGAAATTATCAGTATGACGAATAATTAGACCATCTTTGAACTCAAATTCAGCATGAATTATGTTTTTAATTTTTCTATTTGTTAGACTAAAATTGTAGGTGGCAATCCATTTTGCATGAACAGTGTTTTCAATTGTTTTAATGTTCGAAAAATTGATCTTTAAGTTGCCTTTACTTCTTTCAATAAGCATTTCCCACATATACATGGCATCTTTACTCCTTAAAACATTAAAAACGGGGTCTTGAAATCGAATTTTTTCGTGATAATATTCCGCCATTTTAGCACTATCTTTTTTTGCAAAGGCAGTATAAAAAGAGTGTATTGCTTTTTCGTTTGAATTCATTTTTCAGTTATTTGTAAATCGCTTTCAAATCTACATTAGTTAGGTAATTGTTTTTTGATTTGTCGTAAGGATCAAAATATTCAATTTTATTTATTGCTGTAAAATAGCCCGTTTGGCTGCTAAATTTAGATTCCGTTCCCATAATTCTAAATCGAATGGATGCTATTGAACTGCTCTTAAGTTTGTTTATTTCGGCAATAGATAAATTATAAAAAGTATTGGATTCATTAGAAATAGTATCTCTAATCCCTTTGTCTGCACAATAAATATAAGTGCCATTTTCTAATATGATATAAGCTCGGTCTCCTATATAAAGCTGATTATTACTGACTTGAATCGATAATTTCAGGATTCCGCCTTTATCATTCTTCGCTAATTGTACTTTTAAAATTCCTGTATAGGCATAATCATCACAAATAAAATTCCAAGTTGGAGTTCCTATTAATTGTTTTCCACCTTTAAAAGTCATCATTTCTTGAGCAAATGCAGAACAAAAATGTAAGGTTAATAAAATAGCAACTAATTTTTTCATAAATGGAAAGACTAAATTTCAAAAAGAAATTAAATAATTTATAAATAAAAGTAAAAAATGCCAAAATAAAAAATTTATTTTGGCATTATAACTTTAAATTAAGAAATGTTTTAGTACATATTCGGAAACTTCGTTGGATTACTTTCGCTCATTATAGCATAAATTTTTTCGTAAATATCATCAATTGATGGTTTAGAAAAATAATCGCCGTCTGTTCCGTAAGCGGGTCTGTGTGCTTTTGAAGCTAGAGTTTCAGGTTTGCTATCTAAATATTGATATCCATTTTGAACGTCCAAAACTTGTTGTAAAATATAGGCTGACGCACCACCAGGAACATCTTCGTCAATTACTAAAAGACGGTTGGTTTTAGACAGACTTTTTGAAATGTCATGGTTGATGTCGAATGGTAATAAAGATTGTACATCAATGATTTCGCAATCTATACCTTTCTCTAACAATTCTTTGGCTGCTTGTTCCACTAATCGTAAGGTTGATCCATAGGAAACTAAAGTAATGTCTGAACCTACTTTTATTGTTTCTACTACACCAATTGGAGTTTTAAATTCACCCAAATTGGAAGGCATTTTTTCTTTAAGTCGGTAACCATTCAAACATTCAATCACAAGGGCTGGTTCGTCACTTTCTAATAATGAATTGTAAAAACCTGCGGCTTTGGTCATGTTTCTTGGAACCAATACATGAATACCACGAACAGCATTGATAATCATTCCCATTGGGGAACCGGAATGCCAAACGCCTTCTAAACGATGCCCACGAGTACGTATAATTAAAGGTGCTTTTTGTTTTCCACGGGTTCTATATTGCAATGTTGCTAAATCATCACTCATTATTTGAATGGCATAAAGCAAATAATCCAAATACTGAATTTCTGCAATTGGTCGTAAACCACGAAGCGCCATTCCAATGCCTTGTCCTAAAATAGTGGCTTCACGAATACCAACATCTGCAACTCTAAGTGCTCCATATTTTTCTTGCATGCCCTCTAAACCTTGATTTACATCACCAATAGTTCCGGCATCTTCCCCAAATATTAAAACTTCAGGGTATTTGGCAAAAAGCGCATCAAAATTATCTCTTAAAACCATCCGAGCATCAGTATCTTCAGCAACATCGCTATAAATTGGTGCTACTTCATTTACAGAAAATACATTTTCTTTTGAAGCAGAAAACAAATGTGAACTGAATTTTGGTTGTATTTTTTGGGTATAATTTGTAATCCAATTAGCCAATTCTTTTTGGGAATTTTCTTTGACAATCATTCGTAATACTTTGCGAGCTGAGGTAAGTATGTCTTTTCGAATAGGTTCTTTAATGGCTTTTAAATCATTTGTTATTTTTGAAATAAAAACTCCATTTTCACTGGTCTTAACAATCGATTCTAACAAACTAACCAATTCATTTTGCTCTGCTTTCATAGGTGCTACAAAAGCATTCCAAGCGGCTTTTTTACCTTCAAGTACTTCTTTTTTGGTTGCTTCATCAATAGCATCTAGTTCTTCGGGACTGGCAATATTGATGGCTATCATCCATAATTTCATTTGACGTAAACAATCAAAATCGGCTTCCCAAGCCAAACGTTCAGCGTTTTTATAACGCTCATGCGAACCAGAAGTAGAGTGTCCTTGTGGCTGTGTAAGTTCTTGAACATGTATTAAAACAGGCACATGTTCTTCACGAGCAATGGTCTCGGCTTTTTGATAAACATCAATTAAGGAAGCATAATCCCAACCTTTCACTCTGAAAATTTCATAGCCTTTATTGTTTTCTTCACGTTGAAAACCTTTTAAAATCTCGGAGATGTTTTCTTTCGTAGTTTGGTGTTTCGCATGTACAGAGATGCCATACTCGTCGTCCCAAACGCTCATTACCATTGGCACTTGAAGCACACCAGCAGCATTTATCGTCTCAAAAAATAAGCCTTCGGAAGTTGAAGCGTTTCCAATGGTTCCCCATGCAATTTCGTTTCCGTTTATTGAAAAATTAGTGTTGTTTGTAACGCCTTCGACGTTTCTGTATATTTTTGAAGCTTGTGCAAGACCTAATAATCGTGGCATTTGACCTGCAGTGGGAGAAATATCAGCACTTGAATTTTTTTGAGCAGTAAGGTTTTTCCAATTGCCATTTTCATCCAACGAATGGGTTGCAAAATGGCCTCCCATTTGACGACCAGCAGACATTGGGTCAAACTCAATATCTGTATGACCATATAATCCTGCAAAAAATTGTTGGATAGACATTTCGCCAATGGCCATCATAAAGGTTTGATCGCGATAGTATCCTGAACGAAAATCGCCATTTTTAAAAGCCTTAGCCATGGCCAATTGTGGCACTTCTTTTCCATCACCGAAAATACCAAACTTCGCTTTACCCGTTAAAACTTCTTTTCTTCCTAAAAGACTACATTCTCTACTGGTAATAGCGATTTTATAGTCATTTAGAATGGCTATTTTAAAATCTTCAAATGATAAAGTTGCCGTGGTTGCTGATGGAGTCATAATGGATTTCTTTTGTTTCTTCAACAAACTTAATTAAAAACAATCTATTTTCATAATTCTATAGTAAAAATATAATTTCATATTTGTCAAATAATTGATAGTATGTGCGCTAAAAAATAAATTATATTTAACAGAAGCAAAGATAAGATGACATATCTATTGTGGAATTGTGAAATATGTGTTTTATTTCAAACTTTTGATTCAAAAAACAAGTACGGCTTTAAATCCATTCAACTAGAAAATGAAGTCAATCCTTTTGAGTTAATTTAGATTTTGCCTTTATAGAAAAGAAGATTAAGTTTTGAATTGAATTTGAAAGTGTTACTGCATCACAAACTTTCCTTTGTCGATATCAAAAGTAATATGTTCATCTTTGAATAAAGTGTCAAAACATCCATTTGAAATTAGATTGCAAGGTTGGTCTTGCATCACCTTGTCGGGTGTCATAATAATTATTTCGTCACTCAATTGTATTGCCATATCAATGTCATGAGTTGAAAATAGGATACATTTTCCAGTTTCATGACTAAGCGTTTTAAGCAATTTGAATACCGAAACTTTGTGTAACAAATCCAAATGAGTAGTGGGCTCGTCAAGAATAATCAAGTCTGTATCTTGTGCCAAAGCTCTTGCAATTAACACTTTTTGGAGTTGGCCGTCACTAATTTCATAATGCTTTTTGTGTGCTAAAGCATTGATTTGAGTGTGTGCCATGGCTTGGTTTATTTTAAAAAAATCTTCTTCCGTTAATTTGCCAATCCAATTGGTATAAGGTTGCCTTCCTAGGGCTACAAGTTCAAAAACAGTCAGATTACTGGGTGGCAATTTATCGGTTAAAACCAAACTCATTTCTTTGGCTAAAGCCAATGCATCATATTCTTGTAATGCTTTTTCGTGTAAGGAAATCGTACCTGAAAGCGGTTTTTGAATTCCTGTGAGTGTACGAAGTAAGGTCGATTTTCCTATGCCATTGGCACCAATAAGTGCAATCAGTTTTCCTTTTTCTAAATTCAAATTTAGGTTTTCGGCAATAACAATACGCTCCTTTTTAGAAGCATAACCAATGCTAAGTGTAGAAGTAGATAGGATATTATTGTTTGATTTCATTTTTGCCATCCCTTTTTACTGAAAACTTCTTTTACGAACTAATAACCAAATTACTACTGGAGCTCCAATTATTGACGTTACAGCATTAATTGGCAGTGTTATAGTACTTTCTGGAAAATGCGTTACACTATCACAAAGCAACATAATCAGTGCTCCAAAAAGTAAGGTGCTCCAAAACAAAACACTGTGTTTACTGGTTTGAAAGACCAACTTTGCAATATGAGGTACTGCCAATCCGACAAAGGCAATTGGCCCTGCAAAAGCGGTGATACTTCCTGCTAAAATGCTGGTAGCAAGTATAATTATAACCCGTGCTTTTTTGTAATTTAATCCTAAACTTTTTGCGTAATTTTCTCCTAGCAATAATGCATCTAATGATTTTATGCAGAAAAGGCTCATCAGTAAACCAACAGTTACGCTAATGAATAAAATTAGAATAGAAGTCCAAGACAAATTTCCTAAATTTCCTAAGGACCAAAAAGTGAATTTTTGTAAGGCTTCGGCTGAACTAAAATAGGTAAAAACTCCAACAATAGCACTTGAAAAACTTCCGAACATAAGACCAACAATCAAAATAGCCATCGTATCTCGCAGGCGTTGGGAAACAAATAGTACCGCTAATAACACCAAAAAACTTCCCAAACAAGAGGCAATTATAATTCCAAACGGTGATAATAGGAGGGAAGTTAAAACTGCAGGCAATATACCTGTTCCCAAAACTACAAAAGCTACACCCAAACTAGATCCAGAGCTTAAGCCTAAAACATAAGGCCCTGCCAGTGGATTTCTGAATAATGTTTGCATTAATAAGCCACTTATTGAAAGTCCCACTCCAACAAGAATTGCCGTGATGGCTTTTGGCAAACGATAATTAATAATTATATAATGCCACGTTTCGTTGTTTGTATTTTGACCCATCAAACTTTTAAAAACCTCTTTCAGCGGAATAGCCACCGAACCCATACTTATATTTATGAAAAACAAAAGCACCACCACTAAGAAAAGTAGCAGAAAGAGTCCTGTATTTCGGTTGTTTTTTTGCATTTATTTTAATTTTTCAAAGAAAAATAAGGAATAGCCGGGCAGCAAATCAGGATGGAAAATTTTTACCAAATCTTTTAATACCAAATCCGGTCGGTTGGGCGCCAACTCATAATACAAAACGCCACCTGTAGCCCCTTTTTTGTTGCTAAAAGAATAGACTTTTTTGTCCTGAAAAGCCTTAAATTGCGTATAATGATTGTTGGTTTCTTCCATTTCTTTTAACGAAGTAAACTGTCCTGGACCTATCCAAATATCGGCAAATTTAGCTTTTTGAAGCACAGTTTCAAAAGGCAAAGACAAACTTCCAGAACCTTGGGTGTCTTTCCATAGATAATTTCCTGAGGCATCATTAATAAAATAGCATCCCCACGAATTTCCTTTTGGCATAAACCATTGGCCTTCAAAGATTGCACCTGCAAAAACAGTTGGTTTCACTTTAGTTTGTTTTGCCAAAACCATCGTTTGATTGTAGGCGGTTTCAATGGAATTAAAAATCGAATTTGCTTTGGCTTCTAATCCATATAAGGCACCAAAAAACTTAATCCATTCTGCTTTTCCTAGCGGTGTTTCTTCGTTCCAATCGCCATTGAGCATAACTTTTAAACCGCTTTTTTGAATGTTATCAAGTGTTGGATTGTTGTTGTCAATTCCGTATCCGATGATTAAATCGGGGGCTAATGCAAGTAAAACTTCAGTATTCAAATCGTGGTTATTACCCAATTCTTTTATTTTTCCAGCAGCAATCTGCTGTTTTACTTTTGCAGAAGAAATATAATTGAGATGTGGAAATCCAACCAATGATTGTTCGACGCCCAACATTTCTAACGACGGAATATGTGTGGTTGAAGTAACAACAATAGTGCGAATAGGCACCGAAATGGTGGTAAAATGTTGCAAACTGTCGGGCACTATTCCGTTTTTTTCTTTTAGAACATACACGTAAATTTTTTTGGCATTTGGCCATGGATTGGAGATTTTAACAATCGAAAAACCATTGTGTTTTTCAATAGATAATCCTTTGGCATATTTGATTTCGTTTCTAGAAAGCGTTGGAATAGCCCTTTGCGATTGCTCTTTGCATTGCGTAAAAAGCAGCAAAACAGCTAGGAATTGTAACGTTTTAAGAACCAATTTCATTATAATTTTTTTTGCAAAAGTAAAGTTTTGTTTCTACAAAATTAACGAAGTGTAACATTTGATGCAGAATAGTTGTTGCAAAGCACTTAATTTTATAAAAAAAAAGATGCGAGATAACTCAAATACATTTATATATATTGTTGCAGGAATAATTCTACTACATTTTGTGGTAGGTTTTATTTGGTTGATTTCAAAATTATCCAAGAAAGATCCAAGCAAGAAGTAGATTATCAGCGATTGGGAGGAGTCTAAATAATTGTCGGTAGCTCGGATGAGGGTCAGCCAACGAGAAAACAATTGTCGGCTACTCGGCTGACCCTTTTCTGAACTCAAATAAATTAATTTGAAAAAGGCTTTTTCAATTTCAAAAAAATGAAAAAATATTGATTTTTAAAAAGGTGTTATTTTTTAAAAAAATGAAAATGAAAATGGCTTTTT
>CAIRNC010000299.1 GCA_903879875.1 uncultured Bacteroidota bacterium | reverse complement strand
CAGCTCTATATGCTTTGATTTGAGCTTTAAGTTCAGGTGTTACTCCACGACTGTCAAGTTTAGCATCTGTTGTTTCTCTCAAAAATTCATTACATAAGCCTATTTGGAAAAATATTCTTGCAAAAAAGGCTTCACAAAATACATTATCTGGATTCCAAGTGCTAAGGTTCAAATCTTTTAAAGTTGGGTCACCCCAAGAAATAATGGCTTCATCTGATGGAAGTTCTTGTAATTGCCAATAACCTCTTAAATATTGAGAAAAACCTTCATCTACTGTTCCAGGTCCTGAACCTAAATCCGAAGCTCCTGCAGGCCCTTCTTGACCAGTTGAAGACAATCCAGAATAAATTTTTGCTAAAAACTGTTTGTATGAAGCTGGATTGCTATAAAATTTTTCTGATGTAAAATCATCATCATCTTTTGGCACAATATCAAGACTACATGAATTAGTAAAAAATAGTATTGAAAACAACACTACAATTCTAAATTTGGTATTTATTATATTTTTCATTTTTTTATGTTTAAAAATTAACATTTGCACCTAATAAAAACATTCTTGCTCTTGGGAAAATACCACCGTCGATACCATTATTAAAAACTTCTGGATCAATGTTTTTGTATTTAGTAATAGTCAATACATTTTGTATACCTGTGTAAAGTCTTAAATTTGATTTGCTTCTAAACAAACTATCGAATCTATAACCAAGAGTTACATTGTTTAGTTTTAAAAACGATCCGTTTTTGATATAATAATCAGACTCTTTACTAGAATTGATTTTAGCAAAATTACTTTCGCTATAAGTAATTGGTGAGTTATTTAAAGTTCCTGATTGTATATTGTTTATGGCATCAGCACCTGCGCCATTAGCTGAAATCTGGTCGTAAACATAGTTTCCTACGCTTGCTCTCCATGCCATAGAGAAATCCCAATTTTTATAAAAAGTAGCATTAACCATGAATCCCATAGTATAATCAGCTTGTGGTTTTTTGTAGTTGTATTTATCACTACTGTCCACTTTTCCATCAGCATTTCTATCTACAAAAACACCTTCAATTGGTTTTCCGTTTGCATCATATACTTGTTCATATACCCAAAAAGAATAAGGAGCTAATCCAACTTTATGAATTTGTGTGAATTGTTGCAATCCAATACCTCCAACTAATAATCCATCTGAAAATAATTCTGTTAATTCTAATTTGTTATATGTAAAATTGTAATTCATATTCAAATCAAAATTATCCGTTTTAATGGCGTTCCAGTTCAATGCTATATCGAATCCTTTTGAATCGAGTGTTCCAATATTTCTATAGCCATAAATTCTTAAATTTTGCATAGCTCCTTCAGCCACTTGTGAAAACAAATCGTATGTTTTTGCTTTATAAACATCGATAGTTCCTTTTAAACGGTTGTCAAAAAATCCAAAATCCAAACCAATATTATATTTTCTGGTAGTTTCCCATTTTAAATTTTCGTTATATCCTTCTGGTTTTGAAATAATAATAAAATCATTTCCAAATTGGTAATAATTATTATTGGAGGTATTGTATCTTTTAAACCAATCGTAAGGGACTGGTAAATCTTGTTGCCCTACTTCACCATAACCCAAACGCAATTTCAAATCAGAAAACACTTTAGAGTCCTTTAGGAAATTTTCTTCTTTCATTTTCCATGCAAAAGCATAACCTGCAAAATTTTTCCATTTGTTTACATTTGAAACTTTAGAAGATCCGTCTCTTCTAAAATTGATTGTAAGTAAATATTTGTCATTGAATCCTAGATTTACTTTACCAAAAATTGCTGCTAATTTATTTCCTGGATCTGTGAAAACATCTGAAACTTCCGCTTCTGAAGTTCCTTGGTATGCATAAGCATTAATATTTCCAGTGCGGTAATTTTCACTTTCAAATTGTTGGTAATTATATCCTACAAGTCCATCAAAATTTAATTTTCCAATTGCTTTATTATAATTCAATTGGTAACTAACGTTTTTGTTTGTACTATGGTACCAAGTAGTTTGATAATATCCAATAGGTAAATTAGTTCCGGCGCCATTAATAGAAACTCCTTGAAAACCAGAACGCGAATTATTACTTATAGCAGTCATTCCATCGCCATCATTCTTGTCAATACCTGCATTAATGATAAATTTTGCAGCTGGGAAAAAATGGAATTTGTATTCCATATTAAAATTTCCAAAAAAACGTTTATTATTTGAAATGTCTCTTCTTTCTTGTAATAAAGACACTGGATTAGAAACTCCTAGAGGTTTACCGTTAGCGTCTAACCATTCCGTATAACCTGCAAAAGGAGAACTCGGATTATAAACAGATTGTGTTGGATCATAAGCTACAGCGCTACCAATTGCACCTTCATCAGCATTTCTTCTAAAGGTATAAGAGTACGTTCCAGTAATATTAAATTTCAAATGGTCATCAAAAAAACTAGGATTTAATGAGGTGGAAACCGTAGATCTTTTGTAATTAGAAGTAAGCAACAACCCATTGTTATCACTATTCCCTAAAGTCAAACGAGAAGGGACTTTTTTAAATAAATTTCCCATTACCGATAAACTCATATCAGAAGTATAAGAGTTTTTGAAAATTTCTTTTTGCCAATCGGTATTAGAATTCCCTAACAAACCTACTTTTGTTGGAGCGATTGTATTAATCAAATTTCTATATTCATCAGCTGAATATACATCAATTTTTCTGTCTAATGTATTTAAAGTAGTAAAAGTATTAAAAGAAACCTCTAAGCCTTTTCTGGATCCCTTTTTGGTAGTAATTATAATTACCCCATTTGACCCTCTGTTTCCGTAAATTGCGGTTGCAGAAGCATCTTTTAATATAGAAAACGTTTCAATATCGTTAGGATTAACTGATGAAAGTCCTCCATCTCCAGCTAATGGCAAACCGTCAACTACAATAAGCGGATCGTTACTAGCGGCCAAAGACGAACCTCCTCTAATTCTAATGGTTGCGTTATTTCCTGGCGTTCCAGAAGATGTTATTGTAACCCCTGAAGCTCTACCGTTTAACAAACCATCTACACTTGTTATAGCTCCTTTGTTAAAGTCCTTTGAAGTTATCAATTCTACTGACCCCGTGGCGTCTTTTTTCTTAACCGAACCATAACCTACTTGTACTACCACTTCTTGTAATTGATTGGATTCTTCTTCCAATTTTACACTAATTTCTTTTTGATTGTCGTAGTTGATGATTGTATTTTTATAACCAATGAATGAAAAAACGATTTTATCGCCTTTTTTCACCTTAGCTAATTTGAATTTACCATCAAAATCTGTTGAAGTTCCTGATGTTGTGCCCTGAATGGTAACATTTACCCCTGGTATTGGACTTTTAGTTTTCGCATCCAAGACCACTCCTTCGAGTGTGCTTTGCGCCAAAACACTTAAGGGCAAAAAGAGTACTAAAAATAACAACTTTTTGTAAATTGTTTTCATACGTAATTTGTGTTTAATTTTTAATAATAAATAAGAAATTTCTTGCTTAAAACTATTTTTAAAGTAATATTAGCAAGTACATTTCGGTCATTTTTTTGTTTTTTAAATTAATTTTATGGTTATAATTTTACTTCGAACGTTAAATTTATGCAAAATTTCCGAGATAAAAAACCTGTCGCTGTTAAAACCACTCCGAAAACGTTTTCGTGTTGAAAACTTTAGTGAAATCAGATTATTTGCAAACAAAAATCCATTAAATGAAAAATTAAATTACCTTTAGTAAGAAAAACCAAATTATTGATTCAATAATGTCCGTTCTTCAAACTTTTTTAGTTTAAAAAAAAATTTAAAAAGCATAACGATTTTTTATGTTTCTTTGTGAAAAAGCAATTAATATAAAATTGCGAAAACAAGTGTGATTTAGAAGATTTTTCAAATTAGAATTATTCCTTTTTAATACGATTACAATGAAAAAAAAAGTTACTTTAAAACAAATTGCCAAAGAATTAGATGTGTCAATTTCAACAGTATCTAAATCACTGAAAGACAGTCCAGAAATAAGCGAAGATACAAGACAAAAAATACAAGCTTTTGCCAAATTATACAATTACAGACCTAACAATATTGCGTTAAGTTTAAAAAACCGACGAACTAAAACAATAGGTATTATTATTCCTGAAATTGTTCATCATTTTTTTACAACTGTAATCAGTGGAATAGAACAAGTAGCTAATGAAAATGGTTATTCCGTAATCATTTGTTTATCCAATGATTCCTTTGATAAAGAAGTTATTAACATGGATATGCTAGCCAACGGAAGCATAGACGGTTTTATCATTTCATTATCCAAAGAAACCCAATTCAAAGCCGATTTTCACCATCTTACCGAAGCCATAAATCAAGGGATGCCTGTGGTAATGTTTGACAGGGTGACAAACGAAGTTTTATGCGATAAAGTAATTATTGATGACAAATTAGCGGCCTATGAAGCCGTACAATCATTGATAAATAGTGGGATGAAAAAGATTGCTCTTGTCACCACGGTAGATTATGTAAGTGTAGGAAAACTAAGAACAGACGGTTACATTAAGGCGTTATTAGATAACGAATTGCCTTTTGACGAAAGCTTGATTATTAAAATTGAAGATATTGATAATTGCGAAGATAAAATTAGAGAATTAATCGAAGACAAAGCCATTGATGCAGTCCTTGCAGTTAACGAATTGTTTGCTGTGACAATAATAAAAATGGCACATAAACTGGGACTTAAAGTACCCGAAGACTTATCGGTAATTGCGTTTACCGATGGTATTATTTCACAATATTCCACTCCAACAATTACTACCGTGAGTCAAAACGGAATAAAAATGGGGCAAAAAGCGGCCAAAATGTTAATAGACCGAGTGGAGATGGAAGATGATGATGACGAAGAACACGAGGAACACTATAAAACAGAGGTGATAGAAACCTACTTAATTGAAAGGGAATCCACTCGATAATTGAAATTCAATAGGGGTGAAATTCAACTTTTTACTATAATTTTAAAAAAAATCACATTACATAATTCATAATTCACAATTCTTTTTTTACATTTACGCCCTCTTTTATCAAAGACTATAATTTTACTTCGAAAAAAAATTAAGTTTTGATAAGCAAAGTGCTTATCGTACATTCAATACAATATACGATAATGGAAAAACCTAAATTAAGTTTTTGGCAAATTTGGAATCTAAGCTTTGGATTCCTAGGAGTTCAAATCGGATACTCGCTACAAAACGGAAATACCAGTAGAATTCTTGAAGCGCTTGGAGCTGATGTGCATAGCATTGGTTACTTTTGGTTAGCAGCGCCACTAGCAGGACTAATTGTTCAACCTATTATTGGCTTGTCAAGTGATAAAACATGGACACGTCTTGGTCGAAGAATTCCTTTCATCTTTTTTGGCGCAATTGTTTCTGCCTTGGCCATGTTTTTTATGCCTAATGCAGAATACTTCACTTACCTTTTACCGCCACTTCTTTTTGGAGCTGTAATGTTACTCTTAATGGACACTTCCTTTAATGTAACTATGCAACCTTTTAGAGCTTTGGTTGGCGATATGGTTAACGATGAACAAAAAAATCTAGGCTATTCCTTACAAAGTGCCTTAATTAATTTTGGTGCAGTTTTCGGTTCGTTATTGCCTTGGATACTTGCAAAAGTAGGCGTTTCTAATGTGCCCGAAGCTGGCGAAAAAGTAGCCTCTTCTGTAATTTGGTCTTTCTATATTGGTGGTGCAATTTTGTTGGCAAGCGTGCTTTGGACTGTTTTTAGAACCAAAGAATATGCCCCAAAAGAACACGCTGAGTATAATAAAATAGATTTAAACGCTACAGCCGTAAAAGAAAAAACTAGCATTTTTAAATTGATTGGAAATGCACCTAAAATATTTTGGCAATTGGGCTTTGTACAATTCTTCTCATGGTTTGCCTTGTTTTTAATGTGGGTTTATACTACTAGGGCAATCGCTAATCAAGTTTGGGGACCTGAAGCACTCGATGCAAAATCAATTGGCTTCAATGAAGCTGGCGATTGGACTGGTGTAATGTTTGCTTTTTATAGCGCCGTTGCCGCTGTTTTCTCTTTAATGATTCCTTCAATAGCAAAAGCAATTGGAAGAAAAAAAGTATATAGTTTTTCACTATTACTTGGAGGTTTAGGTCTTATTTCTATGTTCCTCATTCACGACAAAACCTTTTTGTTGCTTTCAATTTCTGGAGTTGGTTTGGCCTGGGCTGCTATTTTAGCAATGCCGTATGCCATGTTATCTGGATCTTTACCTGCAGACAAAATGGGTGTATATATGGGATTGTTTAACGCAACCATTACTTTACCACAAATTGCCGCTGGAATTTTAGGTAGCACATTAATTGCATTTTTTGGAGATTCTCCCATGTCAATTATAGTAATTGCTGGAGTTTCGATGTTAATCGCTGGTGCAGCCGTATTTTTAGTAAAAGAAAAATCTGAATAATGAATACAAAAGCATTTATATTTGACTTAGATGGCGTTATTGTTGACACGGCTAAATACCATTATTTAGCTTGGCAAAAAATAGCCAATCGTTTAGGAAT
>CAIRNC010000298.1 GCA_903879875.1 uncultured Bacteroidota bacterium | reverse complement strand
CATTTGTTTCTGGATTCTAGTTTTGAAGATTATGCCTACCAAGATAAAGCCTTTCCTATTGGTTCAGGTCAAACAATTTCACAACCCTATACGGTAGCTTTTCAAAGTCAGTTGCTTGAAGTAAAAAAAGACCAAAAAATTCTCGAAATAGGCACGGGATCAGGATATCAAACCGCAGTTTTATGTCGAATGGGAGCTAAAGTGTATAGTGTTGAACGACAAAATGAATTGTTTAAAAAAACATCATCATTGTTGCCGAAATTAGGAGTTAGACCCAAACATCTTTCTTTTGGTGACGGATACAAAGGGTTAGAAAATCATGCCCCTTTTGACAGTATTATTGTAACTGCTGGAGCGCCGATAATTCCTAAACCATTGATGGCACAACTTAAAATTGGAGGAAGATTGGTTATTCCTCTTGGTGAAGAAAATCAAATTATGACGCTATTAATTCGAAAAAATGAAACTCAATTTGAGAAACATGAATTCGGAGATTTTAAGTTTGTTCCTTTATTAGAAAATAAAAATTAAAACGCTCTCCTTCATCATTTGAGTGGAGAGCGCTTTTTATTGACCAATTATTTCTAAGTAACGCTCTAAACTTTCTTTTTCATTTTGTGCTACAAACATCAAGAATTCTTCTTTATTGTCTTTTGTTTGAGCAGACTCTAAACTTGTATAATAGTTCATTCTTGATGTTGCATCGCCTTTTATATTGGCAATAACATAACCATTTTGCAAAAGAATAAGATTCATAATCAATCGAGATGTTCTACCATTTCCATCAATAAATGGATGAATAGTAACTAGTCTTTCGTGCAACTCAGCTGCCAAAACGATGGGATGCAAACTATTTTTGTTAGCTTTATACCATATAAAAAAGTCTTCCATTTCTTTTGCAACCAAAAAAGGTTGAGGTGGCATAAACGCACTTCCTTTTATCATTACCTGAACTTTTCTATATCGACCAGCATCATCCGGAAGAATGCCTCTTAAAATTAAATTATGAATAGTTAATACTTCTCGCTCATTTAATGTTGCATTTTTCTCCATTAAATATTTAATGTAGGCTATTGCTTCTTGATGATTGATAGCTTCCAAATGTTCACGCATGCTTTTTCCTGAAATGGTCAAACCTTCATTGATAACCAAATCGGTTTCGCGCAAAGTAAGCGTGTTTCCTTCAATTCGATTGCTCTCAAAAGTATATTCCAACTCCAAAGCCTGTGCAATTCTGAAACTGTCGAATTGTCGAAATTGGTCTAATTTAATTTTCAAATCATCAATTTCTTTAAGTAGTACCATTAAATTTTTTGACAATGTTTTTTTAGAATTATCAAAATTATTTTCGATTTCCTCACGAACCATGTTTATTGCCATTAGAGCAAAATTATCATCGCCTATTTCATAAAGTATTTTTTCTTTTAGCCAAGCTACAATTAGCGTTTCGTAATCAATATTTAGCAAGGAAGCTAATTTTGCAATTTGCAACTTGGTGGGTTTTCTCGTGCCATTTTCGAACTTACTAATTAAAGCTTGATCAATACCTAATTCTTGAGCTACTTCTCTAGTTTTTAAGCCTTTTAGTTTTCGGGCATTTTTAAGTATCATTTTCATTTTTAAAATCTTTTATTGTCATGACAAATATAGTCATTTTTTATAACGCAAGTAATTTTTATTTTATTATTTAATGTAAATGAATATTCGGGTTTTACCAAGGAATTTGTAAAAGCACATTTGGTACTAAAAAAAATCACCATACCACATTTAGCTTGAAATTATTTTAAAATTATTGTAATCAATTACTGCTAAATCAATAAATAATTGGTTATACGCAAAAAGCGTGAGAAAACAACATCTCACGCTTTTATAGTAATAATATTAAACGAAAATTTTACAATTTTCCATCTTTAATTTCATCAACAATTTCTGGGTTGAGCAGTGTGCTAATATCACCAAAATTAGAGAAATCGCCTTCGGCTATCTTACGCAATATTCTACGCATGATTTTTCCAGAACGTGTTTTTGGCAATCCAGAAACAAACTGTATTTTGTCTAGTTTCGCAATTGGTCCAATGTGGTCCGACACGTGTTGGTTGATCTCTTTCGTTAAGTTTTCTCTATCACGATACTCTCCAGATTCTTTAAGAATCACAAATCCATACAACGCATTGCCTTTGATATCGTGAGGGAAACCAACAATAGCACTTTCTGCCACCGCTGGATGCTCATTGATAGCATCTTCTATTGGTGCTGTACCCAAGTTATGACCTGATACAATCACTACATCGTCAACACGTCCTGTAATTCTGTAATAGCCTACCTCATCGCGCAAAGCACCATCTCCTGTAAAATATTTACCCGGAAAAGCACTGAAATAGGTTTCTTTATAGCGTTGATGGTCGCCCCAAATGGTACGAGCAATTCCCGGCCAAGGAAATTTAATACACAAACTGCCTACTACTTGGTTGCCTTCGATTTCGTTGCGTTTTTCATCCATTAAAACCGGTTGAATTCCCGGCAATGGAAGCGTGGCATAAGTTGGTTTAGTTGGTGTTACAAAAGGAAGTGGCGAAATCATGATGCCTCCCGTTTCGGTTTGCCACCAAGTATCTACTACTGGGCAGCGTTTCCCACCCACGTGGTCATTGTACCAGTGCCAAGCTTCCTCGTTGATAGGCTCTCCAACAGAACCAATTACTTTCAAAGTTTCTAACGGATATTTTTGAACGTATTCTAAACTTTCTTTAGCCAATGCTCGAATGGCAGTTGGTGCGGTATAAAACTGCGTTACTTTGTGTTTTTCGATGGTTTCCCAAAAACGACTAAAATCAGGATAGGAAGGAACGCCTTCAAAAATGACTGTTGTAGCACCATTCAATAATGGGCCATAAAGAATATAAGAATGTCCGGTTATCCAACCAATATCAGCAGTACACCAGAATACGTCATTCTCCTCATAATTAAAAACATTTTTAAAGGTATAAGCCGTATAGACCATATAGCCTGCAGTGGTGTGCACCATTCCTTTCGGTTTTCCTGTTGAACCCGATGTATAAAGTATGAATAATGGATCTTCGGCATCCATAATTTCTGCTACATTATTGTCTGAAGCTTCGTCTAAAAGTGGCTGCAACCATTGGTCACGACCTGCTTTCATTTTTACATCTGTATTAGTTCTTTTGGCCACCAAAACTTTTTCAACACAAGGGCTTTTTTCTAAAGCTTCGTCCACAATTCCTTTCAAATCGATGGACTTGTTTCCGCGATAGCCACCATCTGATGTGATTACCATTTTACATTCACTATCATTGATACGAGCTGCCACCGCTGATGACGAAAATCCTGCAAAAACCACCGAGTGAACAGCTCCAATTCGGGCACATGCCAAAACAGAAACTGCCAATTCTGGAATCATTGGTAAATAAATACAAACACGATCTCCTTTCTCGATACCTTGTTCGCGCAATACATTTGCCATTTTTGAAACACGCACATACAAATCGTTATACGAAATATGTTGTGCTTCTTCATTAGGGTCGTTGGGTTCAAAAATAATTGCGGTTTTGTTGCCTCTTTTTGCTAAATGTCTGTCGATGCAGTTTTTAACGATGTTTACTTTTGCGTCAACAAACCATTTAATTTTGGCTTCACCCATATCAAATTCCATGACTTTTTCCCACTCTTGATACCAAGTAAAATTTTCTGAAGCTATTTTTCCCCAAAATTTTCTTGGCTCCCGAATCGATTTTTTGT
>CAIRNC010000297.1 GCA_903879875.1 uncultured Bacteroidota bacterium | reverse complement strand
TTATTATTTCTGAACCTTCAATTTGCAATTCATTAAAACCTCTATAACGTTTATGAGTCAATACCGCAAATATTCGGATTAACCATTTTTTGATGAATAAAATATGTCCAAAAGGATTTCTTTTAAATAATCCCATAATTATAATTTTATAAAAAGTGAATGGCAAACTTACAAAAACTTCTAAATTATAACACTTTTTTTAAAACTTCTTTAAGTTCGCTAAGCATCATTGCAGTAGCACCCCATACAACATGTTCGCCAATAATAAAAACTGGAACAGCGGTTTCTTGGGTATAAGAAGTGGTCATTTGCTTTGATTTTACATTTTTTTCGTCTAAAAAATCGGTTAATGAAACTTCCAAAATACTAGCAACCTCAGTCGGATCGGGAATGAAAATTAATTCTTCAGTGCAAATTCCTAAAAATGGATAAACCAAAAAATTACTAGGCGGAATATATACATCTGAAAAAGAGCGAACCACATTTATTTTTTCTGGATCAACTCCAATTTCCTCCCAAGTCTCCCGAAGCGCCGTTTGCTGAAGGGATGCGTCGGATGTTTCGACTTTTCCTCCCGGAAATGCAATTTGAGAAGAATGAACACCCGGATAGGTATTTCGGACAATCAAAACCAGATGGGTAAGGCTATTTTTAGGATATAGCAACATCATTACTGCTGCTTGTCTTGGATTAACAATCTCTATATTTAAATTCAACATCAGTTCCCTGCGTTCCAATGGTGCCATAATTGCATGAGCGCTGTCCCCAGGAAGCGCTTCATTTATGATAAAAGGAATCTTTTTAAGAAAAATATCAAAATTCATTTTTTGATTTTATACTGTAAATATAGGCAAAAAAGCAACACTAAAATTCCTATCAAAAAATAGTTGGAATAAATAATTTTCAATTTTATATCTTTAGCCAATCCAAAAGAAAAAAAATATGCAAGACAACAACCAAGAAAATTTCAAACGCGAACTCGGGTTACTCGATGGTACTATGCTCGTAGTAGGCTCCATGATAGGCTCAGGAATATTTATTGTAAGTTCTGATATTGCTAGACAAGTAGGTTCAGCGGGTTGGTTGACACTTATTTGGGTCATTTCAGGATTGATTACCATGATTGCAGCGGTGAGTTATGGCGAGTTGAGTGCTATGTTTCCGAAAGCAGGTGGTCAATATGTATATTTGAGAGAAGCTTATGGGAAATTAATCGCTTTTCTGTACGGTTGGAGCTTTTTTGCCGTCATTCAAACAGGCACTATTGCAGCTGTTGGCGTAGGTTTTTCCAAATTTGCAGCTTATTTGATTCCGGCAGTAAGTGACGAAAATGTTTTGTATGAAATGGGTAATTTTAAACTCAATGCCGCACAAATCGTTTCCATTATTACCATTATTTTCCTGACCTATTTGAACAGTCGAGGAGTAAAAAACAGTAAAACACTACAAACCGTTTTAACTGTCATTAAAATTTTATCACTTACCGGATTGATTATTTTTGGATTTATATTAGCCGCAAAAGCAGACATTTGGCATGCCAATTGGGCCGATACATGGGCTACAAAATCATTTGTAAAAGACAGCAATTCTTGGCTTCCAATTTCGGGAATGGCTTTA
>CAIRNC010000296.1 GCA_903879875.1 uncultured Bacteroidota bacterium | reverse complement strand
AGGTGTTTTATTTCAAACTTAAAAAAGTACGAATATTACAACTTTTAGTGATTTTTATATAACATTTGAGTGGTTTATTAATAGACCTTTATAACTGTAAATCAGCATAAAAATCTTTAAATAATTAGCCATGTTAAATGTCAAAAAAGAAGGAATTGTAATTGAAAAAACGCAATTGGATTTTGAAAATGAAGGTGTATTGAATCCAGCTGCCATTCGAGAAGGAGATATGGTGCATTTGTTTTACAGAGCTGTCCACGAAGGGAACCATTCCACTATTGGGTACTGCCTTTTGAACGGTCCTTTAAAAATTGAAAATAGACTTTTTAAACCGATAATGGTTCCTGAATTTGATTATGAATCGCAGGGTATTGAAGATCCAAGATTAGTCAAAATAGACGATTTGTATTATTTGACCTACACTGCCTATGATGGCGTTAATGCTTTGGGATGTTTAGCCACTTCAACCGATTTAATTCATTTCGATAAAAAAGGAATTATGGTGCCGCTAATAACTTATGAAGAATTTAATAAGTTGTCCAACACCAATCCCTCGATGGATTCCAAATATTTTAGATACAATCAACACGATGGAATTCTAGAAAAAGACGGTGTCATAATGCTTGTTTGGGACAAAAACGTCATTTTTTTTCCAAGAAAAATAAATGGGAAATTCTGTTTCATGCACCGCATTCGTCCCGAAATTCAGATTGTGGTTGCTGTAGATTCATTAGCAGAATTAACCCTAACTTTTTGGCAAAATTATTTTCTTCATTTTAACGACTATGTATTGCTCACGCCAAAATACGATCACGAAATCAGTTACATCGGCGGTGGGTGTCCACCAATCGAAACGGAAATGGGCTGGTTACTCATTTACCATGGGGTGAAAGATAGTCTTAAAGGCTATGTTTATTCGGCTTGTGCAGCGCTTTTGGATTTAGAAAATCCTCAAAAAGAAATTGCACGATTGCCTTATCCTTTATTCAAACCCGAATATGTATGGGAATTAAAAGGCGAAGTCAACAATGTTTGTTTTCCAACGGGAGCAGTGGTTTTTGATGACGTGCTCTACATTTATTATGGTGCTGCCGATGAACGAATTGCATGTGCATCGATGTCTTTGTCTGAATTATTAAAAGAATTAGTCCAAAATAAAATTTAAGAATAAATGAAAAATACCGACCAAATCAATAATCAAAATGCCATTTTCACAAACGCATTGAATTTTCAAAAAAAGAAAAGAACGTTGCCCGAAATCTTAGTTATATCCACTTTTCCACCTAGAGAATGTGGTATTGCTACTTATTCTCAAGATTTGATTTTCGCACTGAATAATAAGTTCGAGAATTCATTCCATATAAAAATTTGTGCTTTAGAAAACGAAACAGAAAAGCACAAGTATACCGATGAGGTAGCTTATAAATTAGAAACGAACGAACCAAAATCGTATATTGATTTAGCAAAAAAAATCAATCAAAATAAGCATATTGAAATCGTATTGTTGCAGCACGAGTTTGGATTATTTCGAGATAACGAAACTGATTTAATTACTTTTTTACAAACGATAAACAAGCCCAAAATAGTTGCCTTTCATACGGTTTTACCAAAGCCCAATTATTTATTGAAAAGGAACGTGCAACAAATTGATGCTTGTGTCGATTCGATTATTGTTATGACCAATTCATCAGCAAAAATTTTGGTTAATGAATATGATATCGATAAGGATAAAATAGCTATAATTCCTCACGGAACGCATCTTGTCGAATTTACGGATAAAGTTATTTTAAAAGAAAAATATAATGTTTCGGGGCGAAAAATTATTTCCACTTTCGGATTGTTAAGTTCGGGAAAATGTATTGAAACCTCTATAAATGCACTTCGAGACATTGTTCAAATACATCCTGAAGTTTTGTTTTTGGTTATTGGGAAAACACATCCCACAGTTGTGAAAAATGAAGGTGAAAAATACCGTGAAAGTCTCGAAGAGCGCATTTCGACTTTAGGATTAAATGAAAATGTAAAATTTATCAATCAGTATTTGCCTTTGAATGTATTGTTGGATTATTTGCAACTTACCGATATTTATATGTTTACTTCAAAAGACCGCAACCAAGCCGTATCGGGTACATTCTCGTATGCCATAAGTTGTGGTTGTCCCATTATTTCCACTCCAATTCCACACGCAGTTGAGGTTTTGAAAAACGGAACAGGTATTATAATTGACTTTGAAAATCCAGAACAGTTAGCAAAACAAGTCATTCATTTATTAGACAATGAAGCCTTGCGCAAAAATATTTCTGCAAACGGAATTCACAAATTGGCTCCAACTGCTTGGGAAAATTCAGCAATTGCTCACGCCTTACTTTTTGAAAAAAGTAGTGGAGAAAGTATAAAATTAAAGTTCAAAATTCCTGAAATAAATTTGAATCATTTAAAAAAAATGACCACCAGTTTTGGATTGCTTCAGTTTTCGATAATTAATAAACCTGATATTAATTCGGGCTATACCTTGGACGATAATGCTCGAGCATTAGTAGCTTTTTGCCAACATTATGAATTGCACAAAGATCCTACAGATTTAAAATACATCCAATTGTATTTCGATTTTATAAAATTTTGTTTGCAACCTGAAGGTAATTTTTTCAATTATGTTTCGATTGAAAAAGAGTTTACTATTCAAAATAATGAAAACCTTGATGATTCCAACGGACGAGCCATTTGGGCATTAGGAACCCTTTTATCGATAAGTCATTTAATTCCTGATGAGTTAACTCAAAGTGCTGAAAACGCTATGAATAAAGCCATTTCAAATGTTTTAAACATTCATTCCACAAGAGCAATGGCTTTTATTATAAAAGGAATTTACCTGAGTAATTTGAACCAAAATGCCTTTACTAAAATTTCACTTATCCAACATTTTGCCAATAAATTAGTGCAAATGTACCGACACGAAGCCGACGAAAAATGGCATTGGTACGAGAGTTATTTGACGTATGGCAATAGTATTTTGCCTGAAGCCATGCTTTGTGCCTACTTGTCAACTGGAGAAATTGTATATAAAAATATTGCTAAAACATCTTTTGATTTTTTATTGACTAAAATTTTTAGAAACGATCAAATCAAAGTGATTTCCAACAAGGGCTGGTTGTTGAAAAACCAAAAAAACGAAGTCGATAGAGAAGGAGGGGAGCAGCCCATTGATATTGCTTACACCATTAATGCTTTGAGTAAATTTTATGATGCTTTTAGAGATGAGGAATATTACAATAAAATTAAAATTGCTTTTGATTGGTTTTTGGGAGACAACCATTTGCATCAAATTATTTATAATCCTGCTACAGGCGGTTGCTACGACGGTTTAGAAGATTATTATATCAATCTCAATCAGGGTGCAGAATCGACTGTAAGTTATCTAATGGCGCGATTAATGGTTGCTAAAAGTGCTGTTTCAAAAAGTAAAATTTACAGCTTAAATAACGCTTATACAAAACCGAAAGAGTACAAAACACTAAATAAATACATACAAAGTCAAAATTATGCACACTAAGAAAACACACACCATTGCACCTAAAAAAAGTGATGCAAAGAAAAAAACGGAAGCGTCTAATTCCAAAACAAAATCAGCAGATTCAAAACAAACGATTCGTAAAAAACTAAACGAATTTGGCGACAACGATTCTTTATAAATGGAAAAAGTAGGAATATTGAAACTTTACAATAGAATCCTATAATACATTTTATTTCAATTATATAGTACTTTGAATAACTTTAAGAACATAAAATGTCGTTTAGTCAAGAGAAGAAGCACCTCACCAAAAATCTAATTTTTT
>CAIRNC010000295.1 GCA_903879875.1 uncultured Bacteroidota bacterium | reverse complement strand
GATTTGGGCTTCGATGAAAACCTGTTGTTGCCACTCTTGGTTTTTTATGAGTTCTACAGTTGTTGAGGTAGTTGCAGCTTGTTTAAAAAAAGAAGTCATTGCAGCTAACTTTTCTAAGGCGGCTAATGGCAAATCGCGTTTACCCGTTTCGTGCATCGCCAATTGACTTTTACTCATGTTGAAAACCATTGCCAATGTTTCTTGCGAAAGCCCTAGTTGTTCTCTATACGATTGTGTTAATTTCATGTTGCGATCGATATTTTTTAAAATTAAAATTGCTCACCAAGTTGTGCTCATAATTTTTGAAACGAAAATTTGCTCACAAAATTGTGAGCGAATTGAAAAAAATAATTTTTCGCTCTCAATTTTATATAAAAAAAGCTACAACTTTTTTAAGATTGTAGCTTTTGTATTTTACGACTATTTTTATACAAAATATTCCAATTACAAATCATTTAGAATTTATCGTTATAGTCTTGTATGGCTTTTCTAACAATTTCCATTGCTAATTCCTTGTTTTGGAATTCTTCTACGACCACCGTTTTGTTTTCGAGTTTTTTATAGTCTTCAAAAAAATTTCGCATTTCAGAAATAAAATGAAGAGGTAATTCGGAAATGTCATTGATATGGTTGACACTTGGGTCGCCTTCGGCTACGGCTATAATCTTGTCATCCGCTTCGCCTCCATCAATCATTCGCATTACACCTATGACTTTGGCAGAAACAATACAAAGTGGTACAATATCAATTTGAGATAGAATTAAAATGTCCAACGGGTCATTATCATCACAATAAGTTCTTGGAATAAAGCCATAGTTTGCAGGATAATAAACAGAAGAAAACAACACACGGTCGAGTATTAACATTCCACTGTCTTTGTCTAATTCATATTTTGCTCTTGAGCCTTTTGGAATTTCAATAATACCGTTTACTACACTCGGTGCATTTTCTCCAAACGTTACATCGTGCCATGGATTTTTGTTCATTTTTATTTTATTTAAATATTTAGTTTACTTGTTATAAAGTAATAATCAAACTTGAGTTACTTTCAAAGTAAAGTGTTTGTTCTAAGTCACTTAGTTTGAAAAATAATTTTTGCGAATGTTACACTTTCTTTTTTTGGATTTTTTTTTACAAATATATAGATTTTGATACAAATAGACCCTTCTTTTAAGTTGCCACATTACTAACGATTTTAGATAGAATTCAACCTAATCGGACGCAATAGAACTTTTTTATTGTTTAGAGGAATTAATTATAAATCCGAATTAAATTTGGGCCTAGTACTTCTACACTAAAAGGACGCATAGCATATTGTCCAGTGCCAACTCCCGTAAAGAGGGAGTACTCTAAATTGTCACAAGCACATTTTGCATTTACACCATTAATCGTCATTCTGGAACAGGAAGTTGGTGATTGATTAGGACAATAGACATCCCAAGCACGATACTCGGTACTGGATATTTTCATGGCAATCATTGTAATGCCATTATTAATATCAGTTAATACTACGGGATTTATGGCAGAACTTAAACCGCTGTATAACGGAAGACTTGTGTTGACAACAAATGAAAATGAATAGTTTGGGAGGTAAGGGTTTTTATAACGAGTTGTTTCACCAGAGCAACTCAACAACAGTATTAAAGATAGGAAAGCAAAAAGTAATTTTTTCATTTCAAAAAAGTTATTCATTTATTTGGATAAACAAATTTAATTTAATTAAATTTGATTTTTATATGATTAACATTTAATTATAGACTAAAATAAAAAAGACTATCTTTGTATAAAGGAATCCCGTTGCGATGGGATTTTTTGTATTTTTATAAATGAGGCAATTATGAGCGCAGTATCGTATTACACAGCAGAAGGATTAAAAAAATTAAGAGAAGAATTAGACTATTTAAAGAGTGTGATGCGTCCTAAAGCATCGCAAGATATAGCAGATGCAAGAGACAAAGGTGATTTGTCTGAAAACGCAGAATATGATGCTGCAAAAGAAGCACAAGGCATGCTAGAAATGCGAATTGCTAAATTAGAAGAGGTGCATTCTAACGCTAGATTAATTGATGAAACCAACCTTGACGTTTCAAAAGTATTGGTTTTATCTAATGTAAAAATAAAGAATCAAGCCAATGCCATGGAGATGAAATATACTTTGGTTGCAGAAAGCGAAGCCGATTTAAAAACAGGAAAAATTTCTGTAACTTCTCCTATTGGAAGAGGTTTACTTGGAAAATCGGTTGGTGAAGTTGCCGAAATTACGGTTCCTAACGGTGTTTTAAAATTTGAAATTTTAGAGATTTCAAGAGATTAAATTACCTGTTATAATAGGAATGGAATTCCTTTTCAAACAAAATAATTTGTTCTCACAATTTTTCTAATATTAGAAAATACCTTTTTAAGAAATATTAATTACATTATTATTTTAGGATTGTACTAATATTATCTAAATATATAAAGTTATACTTTTTCGTGATATGAATTTTGAAATGTGATCTAAAATACTATATTTGCAAAAATTACTGGGGGATTAGCTCATTTGGCTAGAGCGCTTGCCTGGCAGGCAAGAGGT